>NZ_JASJSQ010000008.1:23601-93079 GCF_030236855.1 Stenotrophomonas maltophilia group sp. Smal13 | reverse complement strand
TGGGTGGTAGTGCTGCAGCGAGGGTAGGGCGGAGGGCGAGGCGCACGAGATCATGCAGGCTGTCACCGTGGCCGCCCTCGCCGAATTCACCTCTCAGCAGCGAGAATGAGCCACTGGGCGCGCCCAGGCGCGCGCCACTCACTGCCTGCAGGATCGTATCGATGTCCAACACCCCCTTTGGTGAGTCGTCATGTGCTGCCGCCGCCAGCGGTTGCGTCGAGGTGCGCGGTGCGCGCGAGCACAACCTCAAGAATGTCGACGTCTCCATTCCGCGCAATGCACTGGTGGTGTTCTCCGGCGTATCAGGTTCCGGCAAGTCATCGTTGGCCTTCGGTACCGTCTTCGCCGAAGCGCAGCGGCGCTACTTTGAGTCCGTTGCGCCGTATGCCAGGCGCCTGATCGACCAGGCGGGCGTGCCGGACGTCGACGCCATCGACGGGCTGCCGCCGGCAGTAGCGCTGCAGCAGCAGCGCGGCGCCAGCAATGCACGTTCATCGGTGGGCAGCGTGACTACGCTGTCCAGCCTGGTGCGCATGATGTACTCGCGTGCCGGTGCGTACCCGGCCAACCAGCCCATGCTGTACGCCGAGGACTTCTCACCCAACACGCCACATGGTGCCTGCAGCACCTGCCATGGCCTGGGGCATGTCTACGAAGTGACCGAAGCGCTGATGGTTCCGGACCCCTCGCTGAGCATCCGCGAGCGCGCCATCGCCTCCTGGCCTCCGGCATGGCATGGCCAGAACCTGCGCGACATCCTGGTCACGATGGGCTACGACATCGACGTGCCGTGGAAGACCGTGTCGAAGATGTACCGTGACTGCATCCTCTGCACCGAGGAAGCGCCCAGCGTGCCGGTCTATGCCGGGTTCACGCCCGCAGAGACCCGTGCCGCACTCAAGCGCAAGCAGGAGCCCAGCTACATGGGCACCTATACCGGCGCGCGCCGCTACGTGCTGCACACCTTTGCCAACACCCAGAGTGCGCTGATGCGCAAGCGCGTTTCGCGCTACATGGAAGGCAGGCTGTGCCCGGCCTGCCACGGAAAACGCCTGAAGCCGGAGGCGCTCTCGGTCACCTTTGCCGGCGTGGATATCGGTGAGTTCATGCGGCTGCCGCTGGACCAGCTGGCGGCGCTGCTGGAGCCCATCGCACAAGGTGATTTCGGCGCGCACAGCAAGGGCGCTCGCACCAGCAGGAGCGCGACACCCCGCGATCGCGCCCGGAGGGCCGCGAGTGGCCAGGCGACCCACGAGGGCGCTCCGGACGTGCGCCTGACCTCGGCCTTGTCCGAAGAGAAGCGCCTCGCCGCACAACGATTGGCAGGCGGAGTCATCGCGCGTGTACGCCAGCTGCGTGACCTGGGCCTGGGCTATCTCTCGCTGGACCGTGCGACGCCAACCCTGTCAGCCGGCGAGCTGCAGCGCCTACGGCTGGCCACGCAGCTCAGCTCGCTGCTGTTTGGCGTGCTGTACGTGCTTGATGAACCCTCGGCCGGCCTGCATCCGGCCGACAGCCAGGCGCTGTACGACGCACTGGAACGGCTGCGCGACGGCGGCAACTCGGTGTTCGTTGTTGAACACGACCTGGAGCTGATGCGCCGCGCGCAGTGGCTGGTGGATGTGGGTCCGCAGGCGGGGGAACACGGCGGGCGCGTTCTCTACAGTGGCGAGCCCGACGGCCTGCGCCAGATCCAGGATTCACGCACGGCCCTGTATCTGTTCGACCAGGTGCCCGCGCCTGCCGGCCAACAGCGTAGCGCCAACCGCTGGCTGGAACTGAAGGGCATCCACCGCCACAACCTGCAGGGCGTGGACGCACAGGTGCCGCTGGGACTGCTGACAGCCGTGACCGGCATTTCCGGCTCTGGCAAGTCCAGCCTGATGGCGCAGGCGCTGCCCGAGCTGTTACTGCTGCACCTCGGGCATGAGCCTGCGGACGACAACGCCGATAGCGCGCCCACCGACGGGCCAGCCGTGATCGAAACGACGCGGGGCACATTGACAGGCGATGTAAATGCGATCCAGCGGGTGGTGCAGGTCGACCAGAAGCCCATCGGCCGCACGCCACGCTCCAACCTGGCCACCTATACCGGGCTGTTCGATCACGTGCGCAAGCTGTTCGCTGCGACACCCGCCGCGCGCCGCCGCCGTTTCGACGCGGGCCGCTTCTCGTTCAACGTGGCCAAGGGCCGGTGCGAGACCTGCGAAGGCGAGGGCTTCGTCAGCGTCGAACTGCTGTTCATGCCCAGCGTCTATGCGCCGTGCCCCAACTGCCATGGCGCTCGCTACAACGAAGCCACGCTGAAGGTGCAGTGGAATGACCGCAACATCGCCGAGGTCCTGCAGATGACGGTCGACCAGGCGCATGCGTTCTTCAGCGAGGAAGAGGCCATTGCCCGGCCGCTGCAGTTGCTGCAGGAGATCGGCCTGGGCTACCTGCGGTTGGGCCAGCCGGCCACGGAACTTTCAGGCGGTGAAGCGCAACGCATCAAGCTGGCCACCGAGCTGCAGCGCAGCCAGCGCGGGCGCACGCTGTACGTGCTGGATGAGCCCACCACGGGCCTTCATGCGTCGGACGCGGACCGGCTGCTGGTGCAGCTGCAGCGGCTGGTGGACGCGGGCAATACGGTGGTGATGATCGAGCACGACATGCGCGCGGTTGCACAGGCGGACTGGGTGATTGATGTCGGCCCCGGCGCTGGCGGGGCAGGGGGCACCATCGTTGCGAAGGGAACGCCGCAACAGGTGGCGCGCGCCAAAGGCAGCAGGACGGCGCCGTTCCTTGCCAGGGAGCTGGCTCTTATGTAGAGCCGAGCCATGCTCGGCTGACGAAGAATCCACGCACGTGGTTCCAGCACTGCACTCATCAACAGATGCGGGCTATGGACAATCAGGGCATCCACTGCAGTGCAGGTTGTACTCAACGGGCTCGGCGGTGATTCCAGACGCGTCCTTCAAGGTAATCCGCTCCCTCCAGGTCAACGGGGGAGGGGGAATGACGGGAGGCGGGTAGAGCACGATGGGGTAGAAGCAGGCCCATGTGTAGTTGAGCGGGGAGGGCATCTTGTCCGGCAACGTCTCCGTGGCGGGTTCGCAGGGCCCGCTCGGGCACACGGGGCGCTCCAGCGTCAGCTCTATCGGGAACTTCGGAACTCCCTTGTACGCAACCGGAACGGAAAATGGCCTGAAATAATTTTCTGTGCGATCTGCGATGCCGGTAACTTCAAAGGCCTCCGTCAATACGGTAACGCCAAGTGCTGAAACCCGCTCGATGGGCATGTAGAACAGGTCGTTCTCAAATCCCGTGTCTTCACCGCCCCGGCCGTGAATGACGCCGACGGCCGCGTTGTTGGAAAAGACCGGCCCACCGCTGTCACCTTCGACGCTGAGAGGGCCTGGAGAAAGGTTGCGTGCACGGATGTACCTGCCTATGGCCCCATTATGATTGGACCTTGAATTCATATCCTCAATGGTCCCGCATGCGTAGTGGCCATGAATTCCACTCTTGCAGATCACATCCCCCACATGCGTCGAACTGGAGGGGAGCGTGCTGGTTATTTCGAGCGTCTGCGACGGACCATCGATCAGGGAGATTTCATTTGTCTGCGCGTGGCGCGGGCCCCTGGGCGGCTCTTTATGCCACTGGACATCGTAGTCGCCTACGTTCTGCTCGCTCTGGAAAACGAGAGGCGCGGCAATGCCCTGATAGGTCAGCGTATTGTCACAGTGACCGGCCGTGAGGACGCCAAGCTCACGATCTGCGTCGAAGACGTTGAAGCCAGTAGTGCAACTGAAGGCAGTACCGGTCAACTTATGGCCGCCGGAGATTGCGGTAGTGACAGTAAAGCCTTTCACTTGCTTGATCGCCATGAAATCGACAGCGCCCAGCAATGGCCGGAGTGCGCGTCTAGCGGCCGCTTCGTCCTTCACGTAAAAGGTCACAATGGACCGCTTGATATCAACGCCCGACTCGAACCCAACCTTCTTTGCGAGAAGCTGGGCCTCTGCCTCGGCCTGGGTCGCCAGGAGCATCTCGAGCGATTGAGCGGAAGTGCGGCCGGCAAATACAGGATCCTGCGTGTACTTTGCCAAGGTCTCTGTCGGCTTCTTCGTGAACAGCACTACGATCTTGAATTCTGGCTCATGCTCAACGTACAAGCCACCAAACGTATCCGGCTCAGATGCCTGAATCCTGGCTTCCAGACCTGCCGCAGAGATCGATTTCATCGACCTGTATTTTGCTTCGGCCTCAGATACATTGAACGTTCGCGAGTAGGTGTGTGCCGTGGGGTTGCCAGTTATCGGCTGGCCGTGCAGGGAGAATGCGAACGCACCGAGGGCGGACAATGTCAGGGCACGCATGGATAGCTTCGTGCGCAGACTAATCATGGCTGCTCCTTTGCCTGACGCATCAAGTGAATCGTCATGAGTGGGCCAGTACAGGCATCCGGAATGGACGCAGCAAGACTCGAACGGAGCGATTCACCTCCATGCCCCCCTCCGAATGATGCGGCGATTCCGAATTCCATTATTTCCCCCGATCGTTCATCCTGCACGCCTACGGGAACGCCCCCCTTCATGGCCAGCGAGTAATCGTGAGGCCATGCTGCAAGATATGCCGTGCCACCTGGATCCACGAAGTAGACACAGCCGTTGATTGGCCTCAACACCCCCCTGAGTAGCCCGGTTGCCAGGACCGCCCCCTGCTCAGGTGAGAGTCTGACAAGCACAAGTGATCGGCCCTCTTTGGCGCCAACCGGCATGATCGCGGCGATGCAGGAGGCAATCATCAAATAAAGGAGAGCCGCAAGCTTTGCTGAAGACCTGCAAGATACCGTGCACATCCCCACCTCCATGTCACAGCTGATTGTTGGCCCGCCCGGAATCCACTCGCATCTTCAACAATTACGTTACAGCGAGATTGAAGGTATTGACTTTCCCTGGACTTAGCCGTGACCACCTTCACGAACGCGTGTTTTCAGATTACCCGCTCGCTCCGTGTAAAGCCGAGCTGTTTTTGCGAACGAGGGGCAGAGGATTACTGCCAGGTGCCGAGGTTCTGGCATGGCCATTTCCACGCCCTTGCAGCCGGGCCCGGACGAAATTCTGTACCGCCCGAATCCGCACGGGGGGCGGCTCTGGCCGGGAACGGACACGCGGCGGGGCAGAAACACTCTGATGTGAGACGGGCTCCGGCGCGATGCCGGAGCCCCGGTTACTCACTTCTCCTGCAGGAAGCTCAGCAGATCCTGGTTGACCTTGTCCTTGTGGGTGTCGGTCAGGCCATGCGGCGCACCCGGGTACACAATCAGCCTGGCGCCCTTGATCAGCTTCGCCGACTGGCGGCCCGAGATGTCGATCGGCACGATCTGATCGTCGTCGCCGTGGATGACAAGGGTGGGCACATCGAACTTCTTCAGGTCGGCGCGGAAATCGGTGGCCGAGAACGCGGCGATGGAATCGTAGGTGTTCTTGTGGCCACCCTGCATGCCCTGCGCCCACCAGGCATCGATCAGGCCCTGCGACACCTTTGCGCCCGGGCGGTTGAAACCGTAGAACGGGCCCGACGGGATGTCCTTGTACAGCTGTGCGCGGTTGTCCATCTGCGCCTTGCGGATGCCATCGAACACTTCCATTGGCAGGCCATTGGGGTTGTCGGCGGTCTTCAGCATGAGCGGCGGCACCGAACTGATCAGCACCGCCTTCTTCACCCGGCCGGAGCCATGGCGGCCGATGTAGCGCGCCACTTCGCCACCGCCCGTGGAGAAGCCCACCAGGGTGACATCGTGCAGGTCCAGCGTGTTGATCACCGTGGCCAGGTCATCGGCGTAGTGATCCATGTCGTTGCCATCCCACGGCTGGCTGGAACGGCCGTGGCCACGACGGTCATGGGCAATGACGCGGTAGCCGTGGTTGGCCAGGAAGATCATCTGCGATTCCCAGCTGTCCGAGTTCAACGGCCAGCCGTGGCTGAAGGTAACGACCGGGCCGTCCTTCGGGCCCCAGTCCTTGTAGTAGAGCTGCACGCCATCGGTGGTGGTGATGTAGCTGGCGGTGCGCGCGATGCTGGTGATTGCAGCCGGCTTGGCCGGTTCGGCGGCCTGCGCGGACAAGCCGGCCTGAACCGAGAGGGCGAGGGCGGCAACGGCCAGGGTACGGGCAAAGGTGTTCATGCGAGGCGTCTCATGGATGGGTGGTGAGACGTACTTTGCGACCGAAATCAGGCGCCTGGATGATGACATGTACGAATTTCTTGATAGATCGTCCTGCGCGAGCTTGCCCGCGCGAGAGGTCGCCGCGCCACCCGTTGACAGGGTAGAACGATCGTTCTACCTTGGCGTCGTGAACACAACTACCTCCGATACCCAGCAGAAGATCCTGGCCACGGCCGAGGCGCTGATCTACCAGAACGGGATCCACGCCACCGGCATGGACCTGCTGGTGAAGACCTCCGGCGTTGCCCGGAAGAGCATCTACCGGCACTTTGAAAACAAGGACCAGGTGGCCGCTGCGGCACTTAACGCGCGCGACGTGCGCTGGCTCACCTGGTTCCAGCAGGAATGCGACAAGGCCGACACCCCGGAAGCACGCATCCTCGGCATGTTCACCGTGCTCAAGGGCTGGTTCCAGTCCGACGGCTATCGCGGCTGTGCTTTCATCAACACCGCAGGCGAGATCGGCGATCCCGACGATCCGATTCGGCACATCGCCAAACATCACAAGCAGAAGCTGCTGGATTACACGCTGGAACTCACCACGCAACTGGACATCCAGCAGCCGGAAGCACTGGCGCGGCAGCTGCTGGTTCTCATGGAAGGCGCCATCACCGTCTCGCGCGTGATGGGCGACTACACCGCCGCAGACACTGCAAGGGATGTTGCAAAGGTGTTGTTGGAGCAGGCCAGGCGCTGACGCCTGAGTCATCAAAACCCGTCGAAACACCCCGTTCATCCAATTGATTGGAGGCCCCACCGTGTCCATTGAAGCACCCCGTCCGCCACTTCCCCCGTTTACCCGTGAATCGGCCATCGAGAAAGTGCGCCTTGCCGAAGATGGCTGGAACTCCCGCGATGCGGACAAGGTTTCGCTGGCCTATTCGATGGACACCGAGTGGCGCAACCGTGCCGAGTTCACCCATGGCCGCGAGGAAGCCCGGCAGTTCCTGGCCCGCAAATGGAAGAAGGAACTGGACTACCGTTTGATCAAGGAACTGTGGGCCTTCACCGACAACCGTATTGCCGTGCGCTACGCCTATGAGTGGCATGACGACTCCGGCAACTGGTTCCGCTCCTATGGAAACGAGAACTGGGAATTCGGCGCCGATGGTTTGATGCAGCGCCGGTTCTCGAGCATCAACGACATGCCGATCAAGGAAAGCGAGCGCAAGTTCCACTGGCCACTGGGGCGTCGCCCGGATGATCACCCGGGGCTGTCTGATCTGGGCATGTGATTCGCATTGCTTCCCGGAATGCAACATCACGTCCCCCTCCACGGGCCTACCGCAGCAACGGTGTGCTGCCTAGGCTGATCGCACACGGCACCTGCTGTGTTCCGGGCCCACCGCTCGCGCAGTGGCCCGTCTTCCCATGAACCCTGCAGCGCTGGCCTGCCAGGCATCCGTGCCCTGGCAACGCCACGCCCTGCGCCGTGGGAAAGCGCCCGGAATCGTTCGCGCCAGCCTTGCATCGCTGCCCGCCCAATGCCCCTTCGTGGAGATCCCTCATGTTCAGTCTGGAAAACACCGCCGCGCCCATTGCCCCCGCCCTCGATGAACTGGTGCCCTCGCGCTACGCCCTCAAGGTGGGCGACGTCGAAGTGCTGGTGATCAGCGATGGTGTCCTGCCGTTGCCCACCCAGATGCTCGGTCACAACGTACCGGCCGCCGACCGTGCCGAATGGTTCGAAGAGATGTACTTGCCGCAGGATGCCTTCGACTGGGCATTGAACGTGATGGTGGTGCACAGCGGTGATCGCACCATCCTCATCGATGCCGGCCTGGGCATGGACCCGGACCTGCAGCTGCCGCGCGCCGGCCAGTTGATCCGCCGCCTCGGTGCCGCCGGTATCAACCTGGGCGAAATCACCGATGTGGTGATCACCCACATGCACATGGACCACGTCGGCGGGCTGCTGGTTGAAGGCGTGAAGGAACAGCTGCGCCCGGACCTGAAGATCCACGTGGCCGCGGCAGAGGTGGAGTTCTGGAAGTCGCCGGACTTCAGCCGCACCAACATGCCGCAGGGGTTCCCCGATGCGCTGCGCGCCACGGCCAAGCACTTCTGGGCCGAGTACAGCAGCTATGTGCACACCTTCCAGGACGAACAGCAGATCGCGCCGGGCGTGACGGCCCGCCGCACCGGTGGGCATACCCCGGGCCACTGCGTGGTGCGCGTGGCGTCTGCCGGGCAGGCCCTGACCTTCGCCGGTGACGCGGTGTTCGCGGTCGGCTTCGACCAGCCGAACTGGCACAACGGCTTCGAGCACGACCCGGAGGAATCCGCGCGCGTACGCATCGCCCTGCTGAAGGAACTGGCAGGCACCGGCGAAATGCTGGTGGCCACGCATCTTCCGTTCCCGTCAGTGGGCCGGGTGTCGCTGGAGGGCGAGACCTTCCGCTGGGTGCCGGTGTTCTGGGACTTCTGATCGGGTCCTGCGGCCGTTGCGCAGGCAGGCGTTCACGATCGGGGCGCATCGGCGCCCCGGTCGAATCCCGCAAGAACGAGGTCGCAATGGATGCCATCCACGCGGGGCGCGGATCTACTGGATGGAGGTGGGTAGTGCCAGCCGCTGCAACTTGTGCGGGTTGCGCTGCACCAGGATCTGTGTGATCCGTTCGCCATCGGTCTCGAAGGCCATCGCCGCTTCCAGCTCACCATCGAAATAGCGCAGCAGTCCCAGCCGTCCGTTGAGCATGGCCGGCACCATCCGCAATTGCGCGCTGCGCCGCAGGTGCGGGGCATACAGCAGCTGGGCAATGCGTGCGCCCCCGACCATCGGTTTGGGGAAGCTGGTGACGATGCCACCGCCGTCACCCACCAGCTGGGCCGACTCGGCCATCAGTGCCTTCATCGCGCGGAAATCGCCACTGGATGCGGCCTCGGCGAAACGGCGCAGCAGTTTCTGGTGAACGTCCTGCGGGACGTTGTAGCGCGGGCGCTCCTGCCTGAGCTGCTGGCGCGCACGATGCACGATCTGCCGGCAGGCGGCTTCTGTCTTGTCCAGGGTGCGCGCGACCACCGCGTAGTCCTGATCGAACACGTCGTGCAGCAGGAAGGCCGCACGCGCATCCGGGGCCAACCGCTCCAGCACGCTGAGGAAGGCGACCGACAGATCGTTGGCGGTTTCCAGCACATATTCAGGCGTGCTGGTGTCATCGGTCAGCAGCGGCTCGGGCAACCACATGCCGACATAGTGTTCGCGCGTATGCCGTGCCAGGCGCAGGCCATCAATGGCGCGACGGGTGGTGGTGGCCACCAGCCAGGCTTCGGGATTCTCGATCTGTGACGGGTCGGCGCCATGCCAGCGCAGCCAGACATCCTGCACCACGTCCTCGGCTTCGTGCGAAGACCCGAGCATACGGTAGGCCACGCCGAACAGGCGTGGGCGGAGGCGGGAGAACAGCGCAGTGGAATCGTCCATGCCAGCGTAGACGGGACAGGTCCCCGGATTGTGACACCCGGGGACCTGTCGTTGGCACCAGCGCCGGACGTGCGATCAGTGCGGCGGCAGAACCGCCGGCTTACCGATGTCCTTGATCAGGAACACCACGAACTTCGCCGGCTCGGTAGCGCTGGCGTTACGACCTACAGTGTGCAGATCGGCTGGGCCTTCATGGAAGGCCTCGCCCGGGCCGAGGGTGACTTCCTTGCCGCCGGCCACGCCCATCACGATTCGTCCTTCCAGGACGTAGACGAAGCCATGGGCATCGTGGCGGTGCACCGGATCGGCGCCACCCGGCGGGTATTCCACGGTAAGGATCAGCGCTTCCTTGCCGGGCTGCTCCGGCAGGGCGCGGGTCATCACCTCGTGCACCAGGGGCTCGGGCGCAGCAGGGGGCGCGGTGGCGGCAGCGCTGCACAGTGGCAGCAGCGCAAGCAGGGCCAGAACAGAACGACGCATGGCAGGTCTCCAGTGCGGTAGGGGAGGGCCGCTGCATGGGGCAGCGGCGGATCGATCAGGCCAGGCCGGCCTTGTCCAGGCCAAAGGCCGCGTCCAGGGTGCCGGGCGTGGTACGGAAGGCGACGTTCGCGCGGTTCCAGGCGTTGATCGCCATCACCGCGTGGGTCAGGTCGACAATCTCCTGCTCGGACAGCTGGCCGCGCACCCGCGCGTACAGCTCGTCGGGCACACCCTGCGCCGGCAGCTGGGTCAGCACCTCGGTCCAGGCCAGGCAGGCGCGCTCGCGCGGGCTGAACAGCGTCGATTCACGCCATGCCGCCAGGTGATGCAGGCGCAGCGGGCGCTCGCCGCGCAGGGTGGCCTCCTTCACGTGCATGTCCAGGCAGAAACCGCAGCCGTTGAGCTGCGATGCACGGATGTTGACCAGATCGATGATGGCCGCTTCGATCGAGGCGGTATGGGCGGCATGCGAGTACAGGCCGAGCTTCTTGAACAGTTCGGGGGATTGCGCGGCGTAATCCAGACGTGCGGTCATGGCGTGTTCCTGTAGCGAGTGAAGGACACAGCGAGGCTAAGCCTGCGCCCGCACTGCCGGTAGGCCGGGGCCGGGCCGCATGCTGTTGCATGAAAAACACCAATGGCCTGTCACAGCGGCCGATGCTCGGCCGTCTGCCGGGCATGGACACCTCAACGCACCTGCGCACCGCATTCCGCCCTGCCAGCGAGCAGGTCTGGCAGACCTTCCTGGCCGCACTGCGTGAATTGCCGCCCGATGCACGTGCGGTGCTGTTGCTGCACGACGTGCTGGGCGCCGGGTTCGAGGACATCGTGCCCCTGCTTGGGCTCGACCTTTCCGCGTGCAGGCAGCGCCTGGCGCTGGCGCGGAACCACCTGCACGCACAACGTGCTGGCCTGGAGCCAGGCCGCCCATGAACACCGCACAGCCCAGCCCGGCCAGCGACGGCCACGATGCGCTCAATGCATCCTTCTCCACCAGCTACGCCGGCGTGCTGGCCTTCATTGCAGTGGCGGCCGAGGGCAGTTTCGCCCGTGCGGCCGACCGCCTTGGCATCGGCCGTTCGGCCGTCAGCCGCAGCGTGCAGAAGCTGGAAAGCCAGCTGGGCGTGCGGCTGTTCCTGCGCACCACGCGCTCGACCACGCTGACCCGCGAAGGCGAGCTGTTCCTGGAAGGCTGCAACCCGGGCGTGAACTGCATCCTGCAGGCGCTGGAGGAAATGCGCGACCTGCGCGAGGGCCCGCCGCGCGGGCACCTGCGCATCAGTGCCAGCCACGGCTTCGGCCGGCGGGTGATCGCCCCCTTGCTGGCCGCCTTCCGCGCCGAGTACCCGCAGGTCTCTGTAGAACTGCTGCTGGACGAGCAGCCCCCCGACCTGGCCGGTGACCGCATCGACGTAGCGTTTCGCGACGGCCTGCTGGAAGACAGCCAGGTGATCGCCAAGCAACTGGTGCCGATGCAGCTGGTGGTGTGCGCGTCACCGGCGTACGTGCGGGCGCAGGGTCTACCGTCGTCGGTGGATGCGCTGTCCACGCATGCCTGCATCGGGCGGCGCCTGCCGGGTGGGCGCATGCAGCCCTGGGAATTCCGGGTCGACGGCACCGATGTGCACCTGCAGCCGCCGGCCGCACTGGTGTTCAACGATGCCGACCTCGCGCTGCAGGCGGTCATCGACGGGTTGGGCATCGCCCAGCTGCCCAGCTATCAGGTGCGTGAAGCGTTGTGGGCGGGCAGGGTGGTGACCTGCCTGGATCGGCATGCGCCGCTCGATCGCGGCCACTACCTGTGCTACCTCAGCCGCCGCCAGCTTCCCAAGCGCGTGCGGGCCTTCATCGACTTCAGCACGCAGCGGGTGCGCGCGCTCGAGCTGGATGTGATCTCGCATTGGGAAGCGCGCCAACAGGCCACGTCCATGAAGCCAGAGGCACAGCCCGCTTGGGCCTGAAGCATTGGTGCGTGCCGGGCAACAGTGCGCGCCCCAGCGCGGACCTACTGCCCCGCACCCACGCTGTCTACGATTCCAGCATGCCCGGCCACAGCCGGTCGCCCCTTCTACATTCCAGGAGACACGTCATGAAATTCCTCGTCATCGGTGGTACCGGCCGCATCGGCAGCAGGGTGGTTGAGCGCCTGCGCACCGCCGGGCATGACATCGTGGTGGCAGCGCCCTCCACCGGCGTGGATGTGCTGACCGGCGAAGGCCTGGACGCCGCCATGGAAGGCGTCGACGTGGTGGTGGACCTGGCCAACTCGCCCTCGTTCGAAGACGCGGCAGTGCTTTCGTTCTTCGTGACCGCTGGCCACAACATCCTGACCGCCGCCGCCCGTGCCGGCGTACGCCACCACGTTGCGCTTTCCGTCGTAGGTACCGACAAGCTTGCAGCCAGCGGCTACTTCCGCGGCAAGATCGCCCAGGAGCGCCTGATCCGCGATTCAGGCCTGCCGTACACCATCATCCATTCCACGCAGTTCTTCGAATTCCTGCCGGGCATCATCCAGTCCGCCGGCAATGGGTCGACCGTGCGGTTGCCCGCCGCCGACGTACAGCCGATTGCCGCCGAGGATGTTGCCGAGGCGGTGGCACGCATCGCGCAGCAGCCACCCCGCAATGACGTTGTGGAAATTGCGGGCCCCCAGCGCGCCGCGATGGCAGATCTGGCCAGGCAGTATCTGCAGCGGACCGGCGACCCGCGGCAGGTCGTGGCAGACGCCGAGGCCCTGTACTTCGGTGCGCCGCTGCAGATCGATACGCTGGTGCCGGTCGGGCAGGCGTGGCTGGGGCAGGTCGGCTTCGACGCCTGGCTGCAGCAGTCCGGCCTGTTGCAGCGGCAGCCTGCCTGAGCGGCGAAGCAAACGCCTGCCAATGACCGAGCTGAAGCCACCTTCGCCCGCCATGCTGGACCGCTACCAGGGCGACGACGTGCAGCCGCTGTACACCGGCCGCGTGCGGGTGAGCGGTGGCCAGGCCCAGCACGGGCGCGCGTCCGGCGTGGTGCGATCGGACGACGGTGCACTTGCGGTGGACCTGCGCCTGCCGCCGGAACTCGGAGGGCCTGGCGGCGGCTCCAATCCCGAGCAGCTATTGGCCGCAAGCTACGCCGGTTGCTTCCACGGTGCCATGGTACTGGTGGCCGCGCGTGCCGGCCTGCTGCTGCACAACCCCAGCGTCGAAGTGGCGGTCACCTTCGCCCGTGATCCGGCAGATGGGCTGTACCTGCTGTCTGCCGAGATCGTGGTCCATCTTCCCGGCATGGATGCGAACCTGGCCTGTGAACTGGTGCGCAACACCGAACGTGTCTGCCCGTACGCCAAGATGTTCCATCGTGGCATCAGCCATGTGGTGCATGTGCGGGTCGGCCCGCAGGCTGCGCCTCTGTAAAGTCGAGCCATGTTCGACTATTGCCCTGACGTCCGCTTCCGGCCAACGGATGCACTCCTCATGTAAATCCGGCTAAGCTGCGGCGCGTCCACGCGTGGAAACGCCAGATCCCCTCAAGAGGCTGCCATGGAACCGCACTATCAGCTGCTGGCGAGCGTGCTCATGGGGGTGTTTGTCTTCCTGTTCTTTCTTGCACGTGACTACTTCAAGAGCCTCGGCTGGATGCTCGGCCCGTTCGACCCCAATCTAGGGTATCCCTCTGCAGCCAAGCTCATCTCAGCAGCCAACAAGACCATGCTCGTGATTGGGGCGCTCCTGCTGATCTGGGCCTTTATCGGGCCTTCGCCGTACCGCAGGAACTGGGAACTCGAGGCCATGGGCCTGGCCCTGGGGGCGTTGGCCTGCTATGTGCTGCTCATCCTTCTGGCGTCTTCCCGCAGTCGATCCACACGGCAATGAGTCCAGCATCACGCACGGCCGTGGCAGCTCGCCCGGACCACAGCGTTTGCTGACCACCGACGCAGCACCGTATCCGAGCGCCGCATGGCGCAGTTCCGCAGACCAGCCCACGGCGCGCTTTGGGCCTGCCTGGGCGGCTTTACCTGGGCATCAATACGCTGTCCACCAGGCGCACGTTTGCCAGAGGCGGCGCTGAAGATGACCGGCCAGCAGGCTCGGCCGGCGATACCGGCACGCCATGGACAGGCTTCACAGATCTGTACTACCCAGACGGGCATAGTGCCCCTTCGGTAGTCTGAGCGCGTCCATCCAGCCACGGGGTTTCCCCGAACGCCAGGAGGTCACTGTGCCAAGTTGGGACGAAGGAATGAAGTTGACGCGTCGCCAGGTGATCGCCGGCGGCGCCACGACCATGGCGATGTCTGCCGCACCGGGGGCATCATCGCTCGCCGCCGAACTGG
This sequence comes from Stenotrophomonas maltophilia group sp. Smal13, assembly GCF_030236855.1. NCBI lineage: Bacteria > Pseudomonadati > Pseudomonadota > Gammaproteobacteria > Lysobacterales > Lysobacteraceae > Stenotrophomonas > Stenotrophomonas maltophilia group sp. Smal13. Next base: position 78,643 of record NZ_JASJSQ010000008.1, on the reverse strand, counting down.
CGGCGTCCCCACCGCCCAGGCCGCCGGTCATCAGCACGGTGGCGTTGACGGTCAACGGCACGCATCGTGAGCTTGAGCTCGACACGCGGACCACGCTGCTCGACGCCCTGCGCGAACATCTGAAACTGACCGGCACCAAGAAAGGCTGCGACCATGGTCAGTGCGGCGCCTGTACCGTGCTGGTCAACGGTGAACGCATCAATGCGTGCCTCAGCCTGGCGGTGCAGCATCAGGGCGATACCATCACTACCATCGAGGGCCTCGGAACCCCGGATGACCTGCATCCGATGCAGGCCGCCTTCATCAAGCATGACGGTTACCAGTGCGGGTACTGCACGCCGGGGCAGATCTGTTCGGCGGTGGCGGTACTGGACGAGATCAAGCGCGGTGTCCCCAGCCATGCGCAGGCCGATGTCAGCGCACGGCCCCAGGCCACCAACATGGAAATGCGTGAACGCATGAGCGGCAACCTCTGCCGCTGCGGCGCGTATTCCAACATTGCCGAGGCGATGCAAGAGGTCGCTGGCGCGGCGTCTGGAAGGGGGCGCTCATGAAGGTCTTCAGTTACGAGCGCGCGAAGTCTCCTGCCGAGGCCGCCAAGGCCGTCGCCGGCACCGAGGGCGCGAAGTTCCTGGCGGGAGGAACCAACCTGCTCGACCTGATGAAGCTGGAGGTCGAGACGCCCGCGCACCTGGTCGACGTGCAGGACATCGGCCTAGACAGGATCGAACCCACCGACGACGGCGGCCTGCGCATTGGCACGCTGGTCACCAATACCGCGCTGGCCTCGCATGAGCGCGTGCGCCGCGACTACGGTGTGCTGACCCGCGCGATCGTGGCAGGCGCGTCCGGGCAGCTGCGCAACAAGGCCACCACCGGCGGCAACCTGCTGCAGCGCACCCGCTGCCCGTACTTCTACGACCCCCACCTGCCCTGCAACAAGCGCCTGCCCGGATCCGGCTGCGGCGCGCTCGAAGGGTTCTCCCGGCAGATGGGCGTAATCGGCACCTCGGACAGCTGCATCGCGACCTATCCCGGCGATATGGCGGTGGCGCTGCGCGTGCTGGACGCCTCGGTCCAGACCGTCAAGGGTGACGGCAGCACGCGCAGCATCCCGATTGCCGATTTCCATCGCTCCCCGGGCGACACGCCACAGCAGGACAACGTGCTGCAGCGCGGTGAGCTGATCACCCACGTCACGCTGCCGGAACCGCTGGGCGGCCGGCACGTATACCACAAGGTACGTGACCGCGCGTCCTATGCGTTCGCACTGGTGTCGGTCGCCGCGGTCGTGCAGCGTGACGGCTCGGCGCGGTTCGCGTTTGGCGGGGTCGCGCCGAAGCCGTGGCGCATCGAAGCAGCCGAACCCCTGCTGCGCGACAGCGTCAAGGCTGCGACCCGGCAGGTGTTCGCTGGTGCCCGTCCAACGCAGGGGAACGCGTTCAAGATCGCGCTCGCCGAACGCACGCTCGCAGCCGTTCTGGCCGAAGGAGAGCGCTGATGCCCCTCGAATTCAACGCCCCCGCCGGTGACAACCTGTTCGACAAGGCCAAGGTGGTCGGCAAGTCGACGCCACGCATTGATGGCCCACGCAAGACCACTGGCACCGCCCCCTATGCGTACGAGCGCCATGACGTGGCGCCGAACCAGGTCTACGGCTACATCGTCGGCGCGGGCATCGGCAAGGGGCGCATCATTTCGATGGATGCCTCCCGCGCACGTGCCGCCCCCGGCGTACTGGCGGTGATCACCGCACCGGAAACCAAACCGGTCGGCACCTCCAACTGGAACAATGCGCCACTGTTCGGCGGGCCCGAGGTCGCCCATTACCACCAGGCCATTGCCTGCGTGGTGGCAGAGACCTTCGAGCAGGCCCGCGCCGCTGCGGCGTTGATCCGCACCCGTTACGAGCGCGGCAAGGGGCGCTTCGATTTCCCGGCGCTGGCGCCGTCCGCGCCGCTGGCCAAGGGGCGCGGTGGCAAGCCCGACCGGCAGACGCTCGGCGATTTCGACACCGCCTACGCGAGCGCGGCGGCCAAGCTGGACGAGACCTACCACACAGCCGACGAAAGTCATTCGATGATGGAGCCGCACGCCACCATCGCCGCCTGGGAAGGCGACACGCTCACCCTGTGGACCTCGAACCAGATGATCGACTGGGCCAAACAGGGCATGGCCGCGATCCTCGGCATCGATCCCGACAAGGTGCGCGTGGACTCGCCCTATATCGGCGGCGGCTTCGGCGGCAAGCTGTTCATCCGTGCCGACGCCGTGCTGGCCGCACTGGCCGCCAAGCAGGTCGGGCGGCCGGTGAAGATCGCGCTGCAACGCCCGTTGATGCCCAACAACACCACGCACCGGCACGCGACCATCCAACGCGTCCGGATCGGTTGCGCGAAAGACGGCACGATCTCCGCCATCGCCCATGAGAACTGGTCGGGCAACATCAACGGCGAGGACGGCGAGAACGGCACCCTGCAGACGCCCAAGCTCTATGCAGGCGCCAACCGCCTGGCGGCCAACTACATCGCCACGCTCGACATGCCCGAAGGCAATGCGATGCGCGCGCCGGGCGAAGCGCCGGGCCACATGGCACTGGAAGTGGCGATGGACGAAATGGCCGAGAAGCTGGGCCTCGACCCGATCGCGTTCCGCATCCTCAACGAGCCCGAGGTCGTGCCCGGCGATCCGAGCAAGAAGTTCTCCGACCGCAACCTGGTGCGCTGCCTGCGCGAGGGCGCGGAACGCTTCAACTGGAACAAGCGCAACGCCAAGCCGGCGCAGGTACGGGACGGGCACTGGCTGGTCGGCATGGGCGTGTCCGCGGGCTATCGCGGCGCGCCGACGATGAAGTCGGCGGCGCGGGTCCGGCTTGACGGCCAGGGCGGGGTGATCGTGGAAACCGACATGACCGACATCGGCACCGGCTCCTACACGATCATCGCGCAGACGGCAGCCGAGACCATGGGCGTGCCGCTGGACCGGGTCCAGGTGACCCTCGGCGATTCCCGTCATCCCGCCTCCGCCGGTTCCGGCGGCCAGTGGGGCGCGGCAAGCTCCACCGCCGGCGTGTACGCGGCGTGCGTCAGCCTGCGCCGCAAGGTGGGCGAGAAACTGGGCTTCGACGGCGACACCGCAAACTTCGCCAATGGCCACATCCAAGCGGGTGGGCGGACCATCGACCTGGCCGAAGCGGGGACACTGTCGGCAGAGGACGGCATTGCCTTCGGCAAGTTCAAGCAGGAGTACGACGTCGGTACCTATGCAGCACATTTCTGCGAGGTTGCCGTGCATGCCTACACCGGAGAGACGCGCATCCGCAGGATGCTTGCCGTATGTGATGGCGGCCGGATCCTCAACCCTCTGTCCGCACGCAGCCAGGTCATCGGCGGGATGGTGATGGGTGCGGGCGCGACCCTGATGGAGGAACTGGTGGTCGACAAGCGGCTTGGCTTGTTCGTCAACCACGACCTTGCGGGCTACGAGGTTCCCGTGCACGCCGACATTCCGTACCAAGAGGTGGTCTTCCTCGACACGCTGGATCCGGTGATCTCGCCGATGAAGGCCAAGGGCGTGGGTGAGCTGGGCATCTGTGGGGTCGGCGCCGCGATCGCCAATGCGGTCTACAACGCCACCGGCGTGCGCGTGCGCAACTATCCCATCACCCTGGACAAGCTGTTGCCCGGCTTGCCCGACGTGGGCTGACCCTTGCGCATGGACCGACCCGTGGCCTCACCCGTGCTGGAGGACTCTGCGGCAGAGGGAGTGGAGCCCAGGGATCCTGCCGGGGACGTGTCCGCGGCGCCGGGCTTCCTCACCGAAGGCAGCCCGCGCGGCGTGCTCGAGACGGCCTTGACGCGTCTGCGCGCGGGGGAGCACGCCGTGCTCGCGCTGGTGCTGGAAACCGCTGGTTCCACCTACGCCGGCGCCGGCGACATGGTGCTGTTCTGCAACGGCAGCCAGGTCGGCTGGCTCAGCGGCGGATGCCTGGAGCCCGAGCTCGCGCGCCGCGCGGAGCAGGTGAGCGCGGCAGGGCGGGTCGACTGGATCGAGATCGACACCCGCAGTGACGACGACCTGTTGAGCGGGTCCGCGCTCGGCTGCCGCGGCCGGCTTCGGATTGCGCTTCTGCCGTTGCGTGCCATGGCCGGCATCGACGACGTGATCGAGGCTTGGTTGCGCGACGGCGTGTCACTCCAGCGCGACCTTCGCACGTCGGGGCAGATCGCTTTCCGCGCCGGCAATTGCGAGCAGGCATGGCAGCTGCATCCGATGGACGGGGCGCAGCCCTTTGGCGAGGGCGCATGGCGTTTGCCGCTGCCCCGGCTTCCGCGGGCTCTGGTGCTGGGTGGCGGTCCAGAAACGCCCTTCCTGGTTCCGTTGCTGCGGGGACTGGGATGGCGGGTCAGCGTGGCCGAACGACGAGCGCGCTGGTCCTCAGCGGGGCAGGGCGCCGATGCACAGCTCCAGGTGAGCCCGGCCGAGGCCCTTCATGCCGACCCGTGCGACGCGGTACTGGTGATGCACCACGACTTCGAGCTGGACCGCGAGGCACTGGTGGCCCTGACCGATACCGAGGTTGCCTTCATTGGACTTCTGGGGCCGCGGCGAAGGCGTGAGGATCTGTTCAAGCTGCTGACACCGGATCAGCGCAACCGCCTGTCTTCCAGACTTCGATCACCGGTCGGCCTCAACATCGGAGGGCGGGGGCCGGAGGCGATTTCGCTCAGCATCGCGGCGCAGCTGCAGCAATGGCGAAGCACCGCCGGCACGTGACCGCCGCGCATGCAGTCGTCGTGCTTGCTGCGGGCGGGAGCACCCGGCTTGGCCAGCCCAAGCAACTACTGACCCGGCAGGGCGAGACCCTGGTACATCGCGTGGTGCGGCTGGCGCTGGAGCTCGTGCCAGCGCAGGTGCTGGTCGTGGTGGGCGCGAACGCACAGGCGGTGACATCCAGCATTGCCGGGCTGGATGCCACCCCGGTAACCAACCACCACTGGGAAAGCGGCCTGGCCAGCAGCCTGCAGGTGGCAGGCACACACCTGCTGCCCGCGGTGGCCGCCGTGATGGTCGTGGCATGCGACCAGCCCGCAATCGAGCGCTTCCATCTGCAGGCGCTGCTTTCGAGCGCCCGCGCCTCGGCGTCAGGGTGCGCGGGCACTCGTCACGGAAACGTCCTTGGCGTTCCTGCAGTGGTGCCGAGCGCATGGTTCAACGCTGCGGGCGCAGCCGGTGACCGCGGCTTCGGAGCGCGCTTGAGGCAGCTTCCCATCGATGCCGTGCATGCCCTTCAAGCGCCGGAGCTGGGCCTGGATATCGACACGCCGGAAGATCTCGCGCGTGCTCGCCTTGCGGGCTGGATCGATGCTGAGTGAGTCGCACCCTCGAGCGCTTGCGCAATGACGTTGCCGCCAACCTCGGCGTGCTGGCGGCTGCCGCTGGTGTTGCACTGGCCGGGAGCGGCTGGCCGGACATCGCAGCGGGTGCAGTGATTGCGCTGTGGTTCCTCCGATCTGCGCTGAACGTGATGGGCCAGGCGTGGCCGGCGTGGCGTGCAGCGGTGAAGTCGTCAGGCGAGCGGGGCACAGGTTGAGCGCCGCCGTACCTTTCCAATACCCCCTGCCGGACCTGCTCAGATAGCTCTGGCTCGGCTAGGATGATGCCGCCGGCATGCGCGCCGGCGGGGCAGGGGACGCAATGGACATGCAGGCAGGGGGCGGAGTCGATTCGCCGGACCAGACGAAGCAGCAGGAACTGACCTTCCGTTGGCTTTACCAGCGGGTACAGCGGCTGGCTCAGCACAGCATCTACCCCAAGGCCGGCCGGCTGGAGAGGTGGTCGTTGCGCGTGGGCGCGCTGGCGGCCGCCATCGGCATTCTCGGCAGCCAGCTGCCTGATCGATGGCTTCCGCTTACGGCCGCGCTGCTTCTGGTCAGGGTGTGCCTGGCGGTGGAGATCGGAGGCTTTGTCATCGGCGGATTTCTCGCGGCCCGCCGCGGAATCCGCCAGTTCGTGCAGCCACGGCTGTCGCACGCGCAGGAAATGGACGGCGAGTTTGCCCAGTGGCAAGCGGTGATCGCCGAGCTTCGAGGATTCCCCAGGGTCGAGCGTGAGCGCCGCCTCAAGTACGTCACCCACCTGCGCACAAGCATGATCGAGCGCATGGGGCTGATCTACGGCGGCCTGCAACGCCTCGGGCCATTTCCGCTGCTGATCGCCCTCTACCTGCAGTTTCGGCAGTGGAAATGGGGCGACTGGAGCAGCGCCTTTGACGTCGGCCAGCTGGGCGCATTCCTCATCTACGCGCTCGTACTGCTCTACCTCACAGGATGGCTGTTGACCGGCCTGCGCACGCGCCTGGACACCTACGTCGCACTTCTCGAAGGCTCCATACAAGAGCCCGAACCGGCCGAGACCGCGCACCTGTAAAGCCGAGCCATGCTCGGCTACTCCGCCGCACATCGCGCCCCATCGGGCACTACACCAGTGAGCTTCCCCAGCACCCGATCCATCAGAACAGGCTCCGGCACGCCAATCAGCACCTGTTCCAGATAGTCCATTGGCTGCAGCTGCCATTGAAGAAACCCCCGCAACTGCAGAACTTCGGGCGCCCGCTGCTCCGCATCCAGCGACGTCTGCATCAGCACGTGCTCTGGGCGATTCTCCAGCCACAGCACCGGAACGCCTCTGCAGTGAACCTGAAAGCTGCCGTGTTCTTTACGTTCCACGAAGTGGAATCCCTGCCATTGCCGAGCGTCCACGAACTGGATCGTCTGGCGGCGCAGATTTGAGAAGCGATAGCCAGGGATCGTCTCGAACGCGAGAGGCGAAGGTAGGGGGGCACAGGCCACTGGCACTGCGCCGTAACCACTGCAACCATGGACAGCGCCATGGCCGCCCAGCGGCAGCAGGCCACTCAACCCTCCGGGCGCACTCGATCGATGGCATGCGCCGTGAGTCCCAACCCGGCCATGATCAGGCCCTCCATGACGCGCGGGCCAACGTATTGCTCCAACTCACCGTTCTCGCGGGCGCGCTGTGCGGCCAGCAGGATTTCCAGCACCACGCGAAGACCTGCCAGCGAGCAGTCGGTGTCGGCCAGGGCGATGCGTCGGCCCGGCATTTGGTGGCGCTCTGGCCAGGGCTGACCATCGGAGGCGGCACCCGAACCGATGCTGTGCAGCAGGGCGACGAGCGTGTTCGGATCCAGCACGGGGCCGTTGGCGGGCGCGTCGTGGATCGCGTGCGGGGCAGGGGAGTGGGGCTGGGTCATGGCTGGGCTCCTTGCGTGCATGCAGAAGCCGCCACCGATAAAGGTGGCGGACAGGGCGTGGCTCGAAAACCGGTTGCTAGACAAAACCGGCGGGTACAAGACCCCCACGCCCCGCCCGCCATAGCCGGCAGACGGATTGCCAGCCGGCACCACGCGAGGTGATGCCGGCTGGCAAGCGCAAACTTACGTCTAGCAATCCGGGTTTTCGAGTCCCGACCACCGATGCACGGTGGCGCAGTAACGATTACCTGCTGTTGTTCGGAATGCCAACGGGTTGGGGGCAATGCCGCCAAAACCCGAGACGCTTTTGGCATTGTCGCATAGCGCCGGAAGCGGCGAGAGCGTTGGCGTGCTAGGCGCAGCGGCACTTCTGGAACGGAGTCGTCAGAACCTTCCACCAGAGACGCAAGGCACGGCAAATGCGACAACATCGGGCCGACGGCAATGTGTGATCGCCATTGCGAAGGAACCGGTGCGAGGGCAGCTGATGAGTGCCGCGTACTTCGCCTCCATGCATGAGTGACTTTCTGCCTATTGACCCCACAGGGCGTCACGCAGAATCTGACTACTGCTGTAGTCACCCGGAACTGTCCTGCCCGGAGCAGGAAGGCTCTGCGGCGTTTGAACGGATTCCACCCACTGGCGTAGGCCAAAACAAGGATCACTGTACGTGCTACGCCGCAATCGACTTCTCCTTTCCGCCGGTCTGGTCCCGCTTCCGTGGTTCCTGTTCTGGACCAGCGTTGCCGCCGTGTTCGCGCCGGGCTACAACCCGCTTGCACAGCACGCCAGCGAGTTGCTGCAAGCGCCAACGCTCGCAAGCATCTGCGGCAGGATCGCGGCTATCGGCTCCGGTGTGGGTTTCGTGGCGTTCTCCATCGGTGTATGGCGGGAGTCCGGTCGCCGGATCGCCCTAGGAGCGATCTGTTGGATGATCTTTGGCATCTCCATGCTGACCAACGGGCTCTGGCCCATGGGCCATCCGATGCACGGCTTCTACACCATCGGTATCGCAAACATCATTGCACCTGCGATGTCGCACATCGAGATGAGCGCGTGGTCTGCCAACCGAAGGGCGTACGCCGTGACTGCTGTGGTGAGCATCGGGGGCATCGTCTATCTCTGGTTGAACGTGGTGGGAGCGGACCCGGAGGGCTTCAGGGGGCTGACCCAGCGCCTGTTCTCATCGATCAACTCGCTGTGGCCGTTCCTGGTGGCGCTGTACCTGCTGCGCAGGGGTTCAAGCGCGCTGAAGGCGGAGCCGACGTATTGATGGGCGGGCGTGCAGCTACATGGACGACTATTGAGCGTGTGGGGTTGAGAAGGGGATGAGGATTTTTCGCCGTCAGCTGATCTACGTTCGAGTGCACCAGGACCACTTCATTGCTCGCGTGGTGGGTGGAGACAGGACCATCCGTCGTCAGTGTCATGCCCTTGGCAATCGCGCGGGTCCGATCAAGGACTTCTCTACTCTCCAGCCCCAGCTTAAGACCATCTTCTCGGAACTCCTGCCTGGGTTCTCTCTCGTCAAGCCGTGGGGGATTCTGCACTTTGATCCGGTTGAGTACCCGGTTACGAAGGAGGAACTGGCCGGGTTTCAGAAAGCTGCCATGCGAAGTGGTGTGAGCTTCTGTTTTCTCTCCACGTGGGAGCAGCGGCATGAAGATAGGGATCTCTTGGAGATGTTCAAATAGGGTTCGGCCCGATACTTCGTTCTAGGCCACGCAGATTCTTGGGCCGGTTCGAGGCACTGCGAGAGTCCGCTCTTGGCCGAAAGCGGACACTTTTCCCCTGTCATCAGCAGTGCTTCAGTCCGTGCTCGACCCGTTGTGAACGTTCGGCGTGTGACTATCGACTCCGGCGTTGGCGGCAGTCGCGGACAATGGCCACCCGAAATGTCACTCGCGCTTCCGATACCTAGGTGCTAGCTAGAGCAGTCGCGCGGTGCCGGACTGACGGCAGCCGTGCCAGCTACCGCCGGCATCGACAAGGGTGGCTGCGACGCATGTGAACCTTCCTGGTCAGGCAACTCGGGATGCCGGTCGTGAGGCGAAATTCGCCGCTTTGAGCTCGCACGGGGCTAAGTCATCGCTCCGGGAGTTCCGTTGTTCCGCGTTGTACCAAATTTGTTGACGGCGAGTCGCGCGGAGGATAGAGTTGCTTTCGGTACAACATGGAACAACAAGGGGCGAAGGTTATGGGCTACACAGCATCTCTATCGACGACCCCCGGGCGGCCGGGTTTCAGTATCAGCTTCCGGCATCCTCTGAAGCTCGACTCAAAGGGCAGGCCTGGCTTGAAGATGCGGCGTGGCCTGGGCACCGACGACAAGGTCAGGGCGGAAGTTCTCGTCGCTCAGATGAACCTGCTGTTACAGGATAAAATCTGGTGGACGGCGGCTAAACATCATGAGGCGCTCCAAGCCTTCGACCAGCGCATTGTTGATGCCTTCTATGACGGTATCCAAGCCGGCGTCACCAATTCCTTCGAAACCCGCAACAGCGTCATCCCCCTGCCGGGCAAGGAGGAGGGCTATGCAAGGATGCTCTTCGTCGGCACGACAGGGGCGGGCAAGACCTCGCTGCTGCGCCACCTGATCGGCTCGGACCCTGAGTTAGATCGCTTCCCTTCCACTTCCACGGCCAAGACCACCGTCTCGGACATAGAGGTGATTCCGGCCGCTGGCGAATTCCGGGCAGCGGTGACCTTCTTCTCCGAGAGCGTCATCCAAGCCAACGTCGAAGACTGCGTGCTCAGCGCCTGTGCCGCCGTGTGGGACAAGCTTCCTGAGGACAAGGTCGCGGATCGCTTTCTGCATCACCCGGACCAGCGCTTTCGACTGAGCTATCTACTGGGCTCATGGGGTAAGAACGTGGCCGTCGAGCCCGCCGCCGACGACTGGGATTTCGGCGAACCCGACCCAGCGGCCACGGCTGCGGCGAGCAGCGACGAGGCCGTTTCCAGCGCTGACGCCGAAGCCCAGCAGGCCAGGCTGGTCGACTATGTTTGCCGCATCACGAGCTTGGCCGCAGCTAAGGCGGAGGCCATCACCAAGGAACTGCTTCCCGATCCGCACTCGGCGAACGCCGAAGACCGCGAGGCGGCGCTTGAAATCTTCCAAAGCGAGCTGTTTGCCGATGAGCAGTTCCACGACATCGTCCAAGACGTGATCGACGACGCACTGCAGCGCTTCGATGCCATGCAGAGCGGCGAGCGAACCTACCGCAGCGCCAGCTCGCGATGGCCGCTGATGTGGACGTACAGTACAAATGATCGGACTGAGTTCCTCAAGCAGGTGCGCTGGTTCTCGAGCAACTTCGCGCCGTCCTTCGGGAAGTTACTAACGCCGCTGGTGGATGGGATCCGTGTCATGGGCCCTCTGTTTCCGACCTTCACAGACCATCAGGCCAAGGTCGTGCTGCTGGATGGCCAGGGACTCGGCCACACGCCGGATTCCTCAACGAGTGTGACGACGCACATCACGCGGCGCTTCTCGGAAGTCGATGCCATCCTGCTGGTGGACAACGCCGAGCAGCCCGTGCAGGCGGCAGCTCAATCGGTTCTGCGAGCTGTCGCCTCTAGCGGGAACTACAACAAGTTGCTGCTCGCATTCACGCACTTTGACCAGGTCAAGGGGCTCAACCTCCCAACTTTCGCCGACAAGCGTTCGCATGTCCTAGGTTCTGTTCATAACTACCTTTCAAAGCTCAAGGAAGTGCTGACCCCCGCCATTGTGGCAGCGATGGAACGAATGATCGACGACCAGAGCTTCATGCTGGGGGCGCTCGATGGGCCGAGCACCAAGCTTCCGCCTGGCGTGAAGGCGCAGCTCGGCAAGCTGGTTGCGGGCGCTGAGAGGCTGGTCGAGCCGTTGCCGGCACCGGATGCAAAGCCCCATTACGACGCCTCCGGGCTAGGCTTTGCCGTCCAGCGCGCCGCCGACAGCTTCCAGAAAGCATGGGCGGCGCGCCTGGGCTTGGCGATCGGTGCCACGCTGCCGGCGGAGCACTGGACCCGCATCAAGGCGCTCAATCGGAAGATTTCGAACGAGACCGGTATCGAGTACGACTCGCTGCGGCCAGTTGCCGATCTCGTCGGCCGCATCATCGAAGAGGTTGCGAACTTCCTTGACAACCCAATCGGCTGGTCCAGGCCGCTGGTTGACGCACATGAAGCTCAGCAGGCCATCGCGCCGATTCGCCAGATCGTATTCCGGCATTTGCATGAGCTTGCGCTGAAACGGCTGGTCGACGAACACCTGACGCAGTGGCGCCGTGGCATGGAACATAAAGGCAAGGGTTCAGCGTCGCGTCGCGCCATCGATATCCGGGGGATCTATCAACTGGCGGCGCCGATTCCCGGCACTGTCAACACATCGTCGGCGATCGAGTTCATGCGCGGGGTCCGAGAGCTGGTTCGCGCCGCAGTGGTTGAGAGCGGCGGGGTCATGCAGCCATGAGTCGTCGACTCACGGCTCTGGTCATCGGCAATGCAAACTATGTCAATGCCCGAAAACTGAAGAATCCCAGGAACGATGCGACGGACATTGCCGCGAAGCTCATCGAATGCGGCTTCCCGACGAGCTCAGCGAGCTCCAAGTTGGATGCGCTACAGGCAGGAGCGCCGATCGGGACACGCTCGTGACGATAGGGCGTGATGGCACGATAGAGCTTGATCAGACGATGGCAGGCAACTACGTAGTGTTGCTCTTCCTGGATGATAGGGAAAGAGCGCGGGTACGGTCCGTTGTTGGCAGATTCTAGGGTACGCGTGATCTCAAATTTCGAGCGCGGGCGATATGTTGGCTATTGGCCGCTGGCCGTCATGCAAACCGCAATGGGCTCTGTCTGCTGACGGGTTGTGACTGGGCGAGGTCTCCAGGCCTAGCTCTCTCTCGGGCTACAGACTGGTTTGTTTGCCGGAAGAGCCCACCATAAGATCGAATGATCTCAAGGTGAAAGGCCATGCGCTGCGCTGTTGGTAAGTCGTATGGTCGGACCTTTGAGTCCGTTTACTAGGTAGTTAGGCCTCATGGAGAATTATCTTGCTCGATAAATTTCAAAAGCACCCTTTCGTCAGACTCTTCGGTCTCTGCGCTGTTGTGGTCGCCAGCACTTGGGCAGTTAGCCATCACCTCCTCGTAGCACCGCGCAATGATGAGATCACCCGCTTGAAAGATCAGCTTTCTGCTCGCGAAGCGCTATCGGCGCCTTCACCAATCGTTCTACTAGAGACTGGGGTCAATACTGGAAATTCGGCTACGACAACAGACGGGCTGTGCACAGTTCATGTCATATCAGCAGCTGAAGCCGGTGTATCCCTAAGCGTGACTCTTGGCTCCGCACCGCCTCAGCTTTTCAAGAGTGTAGCAATTGGCGGCAGGATCATAGTGCGCGGAGATACTGCCAACTACTACGTTGATCTTCTTCGTGCTCGCGGTGGCATCGTCGACCTCACTGTTAGCAAGCATTCTGATGTCTAGCAATTCGTTAGCGATACATTCGTCAATCCCGGGTGCTTTGTGTCCTGGCCTCTTGTGAAGTTTCCCCAGAAATGGTTGTCGCCGAAAATGTCTGCTTCTGGCCGAAAGCGGACATCGTTCGACGACCTGCTGCATTGATCTTCCGTCAGCCAAAGCACGGGTCTCTCCTTCCTTCAATTGATGATCTCCCCACTCCCCGAAGCAACAAACGCCCTCAACTGCCGAACGAATTCCGCGTCGTACAGCTCCCACTCCACAATCTCCCCAACCACCCGCAACGGCTCCGCACTCCGATACGACCGCGTCGGGTTCCCAGCAAACTTCTTGTTGGTCACATTCGGATCGTCTTCAAACGGCCCGGTCGGCGCCACCACATACACGCGCGGCCGCCCTTCACCGCGGGCCATCTCCGCAGCCAGCCCGGCGCCCTTGGCAATCGTGGTGAAGTAGATGTGGTTCATCACCACGCTGTCGCGATAGTTGGAGCGGTAGCCCGCACTCAGCAACTCGCCCGCCGCCAGATCAGCGCGGGTGCCGTGGTAGAACGGCCCGGCAACCTGGTCGCAGGTGTCATGCGAAACGGGTGTCCATTCGGTGTCCTGCGCCATCGGCACTGCCCCTGCGTGTCCTGCCGGATCGACAGGCCGGCGAGTCTAGGGCGCCCGGCGGGCCTTGCTGCAAGGCCCTATCCGGGAAATACTCTGTAGTGGGAGGCGCAGTGCGCCTCCTTTTTTCATTCTGCGGCGCCGCGCCCTTCCAGTTCACGCACGGCGGTTTCCAGCGCATCCAGCTTCTCGCGGGTCTTCAGCAGCACCGCGCGCTGTACTTCGAACTCGTCGCGGGTGACCAGGTCGAGCTTGGCCAGGCCGGCCTGCAGCGCGCTCTTGAAGGTGGCCTGCAGTTCCTCGCGCGATTCGCGCAGGCCCGGCGGCACCAGGTCGCTGAGGCGACGGGCGAGGTCATCGATGTGATTCAGGTCGATCATGGGGTGCTCCGTGGGGGTGGGCCCGTGCATCCGGCGCGGGCAGGCCATTCGGGCACAAGGATACTGCTGGCACCCACTGCCCGGACAGGCGGCAGCGGCTTCGCACGGGCCGCGTTCAGGCGCTATCCTCCACGCCGGAAGACAGGAGATAGACGATGAAGATGGTCATGGCGGTGATCAAGCCGTTCAAGCTCGACGACGTGCGCGAAGCGCTGGCCGAGCGTGGGGTCACTGGGATCACGGTGACGGAAGTGAAGGGCTTTGGTCGCCAGAAGGGTCATACCGAGCTGTACCGCGGCGCGGAGTATGTGGTCGATTTCCTGCCGAAGGTGAAGCTGGAAGTGGCAGTGACCGATGACCAGGTGGAGGCCGTGGTTGAGGCCATCGTGAAGGCGGCCGGCACCGGCAAGATTGGTGACGGCAAGGTGTTCGTGTACGACCTGGGCAGTGTGGTGCGTATTCGTACCGGTGAACTGGACGCGGACGCGTTGTAACCCGGTTTCTGTAGAGTCGAGCCATGCTCGACTGCATTTCGCGCGATGCAGGAAGAGCAGTCGAGCATGGCTCGACTCTACAAGGAGCGGTAAAGCGGTCGAGCAAGCTCGACCCCTACCAAAGCAAAGCGCTTACCGCCGCTTCGCCCACTTGTAGAACCGCTTCCAGCCCTGGCGCACGGCGGCCACCCAGCCCGGGTCGGCCACCAGTGCGGCCTGTGCGGGGCTCGGCGCTTGGCCGGTTACGCGCTGGCGGATCTTCAGCAGGTTCTTCATGTCGCTGCGGCGCATCTGCCGGCTCAGCGGGCCGCGGCGCAGCCAGCGGGGTACGCGCCAGGCCGAGGTGAAGTCCAGCAGCACCGGTACGCCGCTGCTGACCACCACGTTGGTGCCATGCAGGTCGTTGTGGGTGATGCCGGCGGCGTGCAGGCGGCTGAGCGCGTGCTGCAGCTGCTCGAACACTTCATTGCCCACGGCCTGCGCGGTGCTCAGGGTCTGGCCGGGAATGAACTCCATGCCCAGCGCCAGGCCACCGAGGGTGCCGAGCAGTGCAGGGGCATGCTTCCAGCCGCCGAGGCGCTGCAGCATGCGGGCCTCACGGCGCACCATCAGCCGCGCGATCAGTGAAACGGGAGTTCCGCGGTAGCGGGAATAGTCCTTGATGACCGCCTCGCGCCCGTCCAGGCAGGTACGGTAGACGTCGGGGGCCAAGAAGCGTTCGCCGCGCTTGAGCAGCAGCGGGGTGGCGGCGTCATCGCCGCAGGAGGAGGGGGGCAGAGCGGGAAGATACATGTCGGGGTCTCGGACGACCCGGTGGGTGGCGCAAAGCGTCAAGCGAACCGGTGTTACAGGGAGTTACTAAGTTTTCGTTAATTTTAGTACTCGCCAGTTCGCTATTCCACGATTTGTCGGAGAAATGTCGGGGTCGTGGCTGGAACAGTTCGTCGCGCCCAATCGGACAATTCTGTCTCACTTGGTCGGTGATTCTTTCAGAATCAATAGGTTGCGCTTCGCTCTATTTCGTTCATCCGCGGCCCGCTGAACGTCACGCACGTCCAGCTTGACCCCGACGCACGGCCTGCCGACCATAAGCTGTTAATTCGCGACATCGGCGGCCGCCCCTTCCTGGCACGTCCCCGTCCCCTGCCGCGGTCCCCACCGGTGCTGGCCGTCCGGCCGTGCATCGCCCTGTTTCCCGTTCCGGCTGCGGCTGGAGGAAAGTGTTTTGATCATCAAAATCGTCATTGCAGCGCTGTTCGTCGCCTGCGTGCTGTACATCCACTTCCGTGGCAAGGTCCGCGCGCGCTGGTCGCGCCAGCTGCTGGACCACTCCAGTTTCATGGCCCCGATCAACGTGGTCATGTACATGTTCTCGAAGGTGCCGACCACGCCGTTCCTGGACCCGGCCAAGGAATTCCCGCAGCTGGAGCCGCTGCGCCAGAACTGGCAGATGATCCGCGACGAGGCGCTGGCGCTGCGCGATGCACAGAAGATCGCTGCGTCCAGCACGTTCAACGACGCCGGCTTCAACTCGTTCTTCCGCCGTGGCTGGAAGCGCTTCTACCTGAAGTGGTACGGCCCGTCGCACCCGTCGGCGAAGGCGATGTGTCCCAAGACCACCGCGCTGCTGGAGTCGCTGCCGGATGTGCGCGCGGCGATGTTCGCGCAGCTGCCGTCGGGCAGCGAACTGCGCCCGCACCGCGACCCCTTCGCCGGTTCGCTGCGCCTGCACCTGGGCTTGGCCACGCCCAACAACGACGGCTGCTACATCGAAGTGGACGGCATCAAGAAGAGCTGGCGCGACGGCGAGTGGATGATGTTCGACGAGACCTACATCCACCACGCGCACAACGAGACGCCGGATGACCGCGTGATCCTGTTCTGCGACATCGCCCGCCCGCTGCGCTTCGGCCTGCCGGGGCTGTTCAACCGCGCGGTGGCGGCCACGCTGCTGGCCGGTGGTGCCTCTCCGAACCTGCCGGGTGACCCGACCGGTGGCGTCAACAAGGCCTTTGGCAGCGTCTACAAGGTGCGCCTGAAGGCCAAGGCACTGCGCGAGCGCAGCGTGGTGGCGTATCAGGTCATCAAGTGGGGCCTGGTGGTGGCGGTGATCGCCGGTATCTGGGCGCTCTGATCGTTACATGCGGTTGCCGGCCAGCGGCCGGCACTACCGGACCATGAAAAACCCCGCGCTGTTGCCAGCGCGGGTTTTCTTTTGGGTGGGTGCCGACCGTTGGTCGGCACGCCTTACTTCAGTGCGGCCTGCACGAACGGCGGGGTCACCAGCACGCCGGTGTGCAGCGCGGCGGTGTAGTACAGGGTGTTGAAGGTCTTGGCGGCTGAGTCGGCCTGGCGGAAGTCGAAGCTGCTGTCGCCCTTGCGCGCCATGGTCACGCTCCACCAGCCGGTGGGGTAGCACGGCTGCGGGAACGGCAGGGTCTTGAACGAGCCGAAGCCGGCCTTGCCCATCTCGGTGCGCATTTCGTTGATCAGGTCCAGCTGCATCAGCGGCGACTCGGACTGCTGCACCAGGATGCCGTCGTCCTTCAGGGCCTTGAAGC
Source organism: Stenotrophomonas maltophilia group sp. Smal13 (assembly GCF_030236855.1). Classification (NCBI taxonomy): domain Bacteria; kingdom Pseudomonadati; phylum Pseudomonadota; class Gammaproteobacteria; order Lysobacterales; family Lysobacteraceae; genus Stenotrophomonas; species Stenotrophomonas maltophilia group sp. Smal13. The sequence goes on along the minus strand of NZ_JASJSQ010000008.1, from coordinate 61,848 downwards.
AGCTCTCGTAGAAGGCCTTGTTGAACAGGCCTTCGCCGGGGCCGACCGGGTCGGTCGAATCGACGATCACCACGTCCACGCTGCCGGCCGGGCAGTTGGCCATGTAGGCCACGCCGTCGTCGAACAGCAGCTCGGCGCGGGCGTCGTCGTTGGAATCGCACAGTTCCGGGAAGTGCTTGCGCGCCATCACCGTGACCTGCTCGTCGATATCGCACTGGGTCACGCTCTCCACGCCGGTGTGCTTGAGCACTTCGCGCAGGGTGCCGCAGTCGCCGCCACCGATGATCACCACGCGCTTGGGCGCGGCGTGGGTGAACAGCACCGGGTGGCTGATCATCTCGTGATAGAAGAAGTTGTCCTTGCTGGTCAGCATGATGGCCCCGTCGATGGTCATCAGGTTGCCCCAGTCGGTGGTCTGGAAGATCTCGATCTTCTGGAACGGCGACTGCACCTCGTCCAGCTTGCCGGTGATGCGGTAGCCGATGGCCGAGCCGGTGCGCTCGAAGTGTTCGATGTACCAGTTGTTGCTGTCAGTCATTGGAAAACAGTCCTGTTCGGAGGGGTGGAGCCGGGCTGGCGGGCGGGGCCGCGTGGCACAGATGCCACATCCGGACGGATCGGCCCGTTCAGGTTGGAACCTGTCACGGGCGCGGGCGCGCATGATAACGAACCTGTGGGCATATAGGCGTTATCATGCCCCCCCTTTTATTGCCAACAAGGCCGACTGAAATGACCGATTGGTCCCTCGACCAAGCCCGCAAGACCTACTCGATCCCGCATTGGGCGGACGGTTACTTCGACGTGGATCAGGCCGGGCACATGGTGGTGAGACCGACCGGGGCGGACGGCCCGGTGGTGTCGCTGCCCAAGGTGGTCGATGCTGCGCGCGCGGCCGGTGCCAAGCTGCCGCTGCTGGTGCGCTTCCCGGACATCCTCGGCCAGCGCCTGGGCAAGCTGCAGGCGGCCTTCGCCCAGGCCCAGCAGGACTGGGAGTACAGCGGCGGCTACACCGCCGTGTACCCGATCAAGGTCAACCAGACCCGCGGCGTGGCCGGCACCCTGGCCAGCCACCACGGCGAGGGCTTCGGCCTGGAAGCGGGCAGCAAGCCCGAGCTGATGGCCGTGCTGGCGCTGTCGCGCCCGGGTGGCCTGATCGTCTGCAACGGCTACAAGGACCGCGAGTACATCCGCCTGGCCCTGATCGGCCGCAAGCTGGGCCTGCAGACCTTCATCGTCATCGAGAAGCCGTCCGAGCTGAAGCTGGTGCTGGAAGAGTCCAAGGCGCTGGACGTGAAGCCGGGCCTGGGCGTGCGCATGCGCCTGGCCTCGCTGGGCGCCGGCAAGTGGCAGAACAGCGGTGGTGACAAGGCCAAGTTCGGCCTGTCGCCGCGCCAGCTGCTGGATCTGTGGAAGTCGCTGCGTGACACCGAGTACGCCGACTGCCTGAACCTGCTGCACTTCCACATGGGCTCGCAGATCTCCAACGTGCGCGACATCGCCAACGGCATGCGCGAAGCCACCCGCTACTTCGTGGAGCTGTCGCGCCTGGGCGCGAAGATCACCCACGTCGATGTGGGCGGTGGCCTGGGCGTGGACTATGAAGGCACCCGTTCGCGCAGCTTCTGCTCGATCAACTACGGCCTGCATTCCTACGCCAGCAACATCGTGCAGCCGCTGGCCAATGCCTGCGAAGAGTTCGGCCTGACTCCGCCGCGCATCGTCACCGAGTGCGGCCGCGCGATGACCGCGCACCACGCGGTGCTGATCGCCAATGTCTCGGAAGTGGAAGAGGCGCAGGAAGGCCGCGTGCCGGACCAGCACGACGACGAGCCGGCGGCGATCCGCCACCTGCGCGAGATCCACGACGAGCTGGACGTGCGCCCGGCGGTGGAGCTGTTCCAGGAAGCGCAGCATTTCCATGCCGAAGGCCTGGCCAGCTACGCGCTGGGCCAGATCGACCTGCCGCAGCGTGCGCGCATCGACGATCTGTTCTACGCCATCGCCCACGGCGTGCGTGCGCGCCTGAGCTATGACGAGAAGAGCCATCGCCCGGTGCTGGACGAACTGAACGAGCGCCTGGTCGACAAGTATTTCGTCAACTTCAGCGTGTTCGAATCGATCCCGGACGTGTGGGCGATCGACCAGGTGTTCCCGATCGTGCCGATCGAGCGTCTGGACGAAACCCCGGACCGCCGCGGCATCATCGCCGACATGACCTGCGACTCGGACGGCATGGTGGAAACCTATGTTGAGAACGAGAGCCTGGACAGCTCGCTGCCGCTGCACAAGATGAAGCCGGGCGAAAGCTACCGCATCGGTTTCTTCATGGTCGGCGCCTACCAGGAGATCCTGGGCGACATCCACAACCTGTTCGGCGATACCGACGCGGTGGAAGTGCTGGCCGATGCCGATGGCTATGCCATTACCCAGCAGCGCCGTGGCGACACCACCGATGTGATGCTGGATTACGTGGGTTACCGCCTGGACGAACTGCGTGCGACCTATGCGCAGCGCGTGGCCGAGGCGCAGCTGTCGCCGGAGCGCGCGCAGGAGCTGTCGGAGGCGCTGGAAGCCGGCCTGACCGGTTACACCTACCTGTCCGACGAACCGCTGGTCTGAGGTCAACGGGAACGCCGGGCATAGGCCCGGCGCTACCGGCCCCGATGAGCGCGCGCGCGATCTTCCACCTGTTCCTGCATGCCGCCGTGCCAGCGCTGCTGGCATGGCTGTTCTGGCGCAAGCGCTTCGCCTCGGCGTGGCTGCTGATGCTGCTGGGCTGGATCATCGATCTGGACCATCTGCTGGCCGACCCGATCTATGCACCGAACCGCTGCAGCATCGGTTTCCATCCGTTGCATACCGCACCGGCGATTGCCGTCTACGCGGGGTTGTGCGTGCCGAAGAAAACGCGGTTGTTCGGCATCGGCTTGATCATCCACATCGTGCTGGACGCGATTGATTGCTGGTGGATGCATCACCGTTGATGCTGGGTGGGTGTCGACCAAGGTCGACACCTACCGGGGGGCGATGGCCGACGGAACTGATGTACTGCTTTGGTAGATGCCGACCCTGGTCGGCGCTTTTGATGCGTGTCGACCAAGGTCGACACCTACCTGGAGCACGGCGACCGGTCGGGTTGGCGCTTGGTAGAGCCGGCCGCTGGCCGGCTTCCGCAGGGCGTTCCCGGTGATCACGTGGTTGCCGGCCAGCGGCCGGCACTACCCACCGTCAGGTTGGCCGCTTCACGCCACCGGCAACCACAACGTCGCACGCAGGCCCGGCTGCGCATTTTCCAGCGCAACGCGTCCGCCATAACTGGCAGCGATATCACCCACAATCGCCAACCCCAGCCCACTGCTGCCCTCGCGCTCATCCAGGCGCACGCCACGCTGGGTGACCTGTTCCAGCGCGTCTGCAGCCAGCCCGGGGCCGTCGTCGCGTACCTCAATGCGCAACTGCCCTTCGCTGGTGTCTGCAGTGACGTCCACCTGTTGCTTCGCCCACTTGCCGGCGTTGTCCAGCAGATTGCCCAGCATCTCCTCCAGGTCCGCACTGGCACCGGCGAACTGCAGTGCCGGATCGATACCAGCCGCCGTGAACGTGATGCCACGTTCGCCATGCACGCGTGCCATCAGCCGGCACATCGCCTGTGCGACTGCCGCCACGTCGGTGCGCTGGCGATGGTCGGCGGCCAACCCTGCGGCCAGGTAACGGTCGACGCTGGCCTGCATACGCGCACTCTGCTCGCGTACGGTGGCGCGCCAGTCCGCGCCGTCGCCGTCGGCCTCAGTGGCCAGCACGCTCAGCGGGGTTTTCAGCGCATGCGCCAGATCCTGTGCACTGGTTCGCGCGCGCGCGACCATGCGTTGCTGATGCTCCAGCAGCGCGTTGAGCTCCTCGCCCAGCGGTGCGACCTCCGCACCCAGCCCCTGTGTATCGATGCGCTGCGCGTCGCCGCGCCGCACCCGTTCCAGCTGTGCACCGAGGCGATGCAATGGACGCAATCCGAAGCGCACCTGGCTGGCCAGCACCGCCAGCCACGCCGCGACCAACACACCCAGCGCGATGGCAGTACGCTGGCGGAACGCGGCAACGTCTGCATCCAGCGCGCTGCGATCGGTGGCAACCACGGCCACGAACGGTTCGTTGGCGCGTGGCAGGCGCACCTGCTGCACGCGTGCGCGCAGGGATTGCTGCAGCGGTCCAGCCAGATTGCGGGTGGCCGCTCCCATGGCCGTGGCAGGCAGCGTTTCATCCCACAGCGAGCGCGATTGCAGCAGCACACGGCCATCGGCACCGGCGATCTGCCAGTAAGCACCTGAGAACACGCGCTGGAAGCGTGCGTCATTCGGTTCCTGGCGCAGGCGCAGCTGTCCGTCCGCATCCACTTCGGCCTGCGCCAGCAGGGTCAGCATGTCCTGCTGCAGTTCATGGTCGAAGCGATCGCGCGCGCTGCGCTTGAACAGCTCGCCCAGCAGTGCACTGGCCAGCAGCGAGACCAGCAGCAGGCCGACACCGCCAGCCAGCAGCAGGCGCCGTCGCAGCGAGGGTTGCCGGCTCACGGCGCGGCCAGCCGCCAACCCTGGCCGCGTACGGTCTGGATCAGATCGATGCCGAGCTTGCGGCGCACCCGCCCGAGCAGCACGTCCAGTGCGTTCGAGTCCGGATCGTGGCCGCCATCGAACACCTGTTCGCCCAGGCGGTCGCGGCCGATCACCTGGCCGCTGTGGTGGATGAAGTAACTGAGCAGGCGGAACTCCTGCGGGCTCAGCGACAGCGCCTGCCCATCCAGTTCAAAGCGGCCGGCGTTGACGTCCAGCTGCAGCGGGCCGCAGTGCAGGCGCGGGCTGGCGTGGCCGTGGCTGCGGCGGATCAGGGCGCGCAGGCGCAGCACCAGCTCATCGGCCTGGAACGGCTTGGTGAGATAGTCATCGGCACCGGCATCGAACCCAGCCAGCTTGTCGTGCCAGCGCCCGCGCGCGGTCAGCACCAGCACCGGAAAGCTGCGGCCGTTGCCGCGCCAGCGCTCGATCACGCTCAGTCCGTCCAATCCGGGCAGGCCCAGGTCGACGATGGCGGCCTGCAGGTCTTCGATCTGACCGATCTCCTCGGCCTGGCGGCCGTCGGCAACCACGTGCACCACGTAGCCCGCCTGCTCCAGCAGGGGCAGCAGGCGCTGTGCCAGCGCGGCATCGTCTTCGGCCAACAGGATGCGCATCAGTCGTCGAGCTCCGTCTTCAGCAGCTTTCCGCTGCGCGCATCATAGTCCAGCTCCACTACCACGCCGTCGCCGCGCAGAATCTCCACTTCGTAGACGCCGTCGTCCAGCTCCACTTCCAGCAGCTGGCCCGGAAAGCGCTTGAGCGCATCGCGCACCACGCTTTCCAACGGTACGTAGCGGCCCTGCTGCACGGCGCGGCGCGCGACCTGCTGCGCCGGGTCCTGTGCCGGCGCGGCGGTGGTCGAGGCGCTGGCCAGGGCCAGCAGCAGGGGCAGGGTGGAGAGCATCGGGGCGCAGGGCGGGCTGTAGGAACAGGCGTGAGTGTGCCGGGGCTGACTAACAGCGGGCTAACAGTGCCGGCTAAGGAGCTGTTAACCACGGGGTGCATTGTGGCGTTGCCGGGATGGTCCGGCCACGAACACGAACAGGAGAACCCCCATGTTGAAGTCGCTCACCCTCGCCACTGTTGCTCTGCTGGCCATCGCACCGGCCGCACAGGCTGCACCGCTGGGCATGGCCCAGGTCGAACAGACCCTGCGCAAGGCCGGCTACACCCAGATCCACGAGATCGAACGCGATGATGGCCTGTGGGAGGCTGACGTGAGCCGCGCCGATGGCCGCTTCAGCGAGGTCTACGTTGACCCCAAGACCGGCGAGATCTTCGACGAGCACAGCGGTCGCGCGCTGTTGACCACCGAGCAGGTGCTGGCACGGGCACAGGCGCATGGCCTGCGCGAGATCCATTCGCTGGAACGCGATGGTGCGACCTGGTCGCTGGAAGCCCGCAACGCCCGCAACCAGAAGGTGGACGTGCGCCTGAGCGGCTATGACGGCCGCATCCTGCACAGCGAGCGCGATGGCTGGCTGGATTGACCTGCTGGTAGTGCCGGCCGCTGGCCGGCACACGGGGAGAAAGCGTGTCGACCAAGGTCGACACCTGCCAAACGTACGCATCGGTAGCGGCCGACCCTGGTCGGCCCAGGCCCGACGCGGCGCTTACCAGCCAAACGGCGGCGGGTAATCCCAGTAGCCCGGGCCGCGGCCGTAGTAGCCGCCGTACGGGCCGTAGAAGCCCGGGCCCTTGCCTTCGCTCACGTGGATGTTGACGTTGACCCCGTGGGTCTTGCCCTCATCGGTGGTGTAGTTCTTGCTCAGGTTCAGCGTGGCGGCGTTGTAGTGGCTGTTGCCACCGTTCTTGGAATAGCCGATGCCGGTAGTGAAGCTGCCGGACACTTTGACCTTGTCGTCGGTGACGTCGGCGATCTTCGCGTCGTCGTGCACGCGCGGGCCGCTCTTGTCACCGTAGTACGTGCCCGGCGGGTCCTGCTGCAGGGCCGGGTCGTTGAGGTAGCGCATCGGCGCCTGCGGCAGCGTCAGGTCCAGGCCGGCGGCCTGCGGCGCGGTGGCGCCAGCGGCGGACTGGGCCAGCACGGTTCCCGGCAGGGTCAGGCACAGCAGCAGGGTCAGGGGGCGGATCATGACGGCGCTCCAGCGGACAGGTGGCCGCGCAACACGCGGCGGTACAGGCCGACGCTAGCAGGGGTTGCTTGAATGATGCCTGTCGGCGCCGGATTGGGGTAGAGCCAGGCCATGCCTGGCTGCAGGTCACAACCGCTCGAACCCGAACAGCCCTTCCAGAGCATGCCTGCGGCGCTCGATCCGGGCCCGCAGCAGCTGCGCGCCGATCATCGAATAGGTGATGCCGTTGCCGCCGTAGGCCATGGCGAAGTGCACCCGTGGCCCCCATTGATCGTGCGGGCCGAAGAACGGCAGGCCGTCCGCCGTTTCGGCGAAGGTGCCGGCCCAGGAGAACGCCGGCACCGGGTCCAGCCGCGGGAACCAATGCAGCAGCTGCTTCATCAGCTTGTCCGCCTTGCGCTCTACGCGCCTGTCGCGGCGGGCGGGGATGTCGATGGCGTCGTCCAGCCCGCCCACCAGCAGGCGGCGATCGCCGGTGGCGCGCAGGTAGAGGTACGGGCGTGCGCTCTCCCACACCATCGTGTTGCGCAGCCGGCCCAGCACGTCCGCATCGATCGGGTCGGTGATGAAGGCATAGCTGCTGCGGTTGCGTGCGACGCGCTGATGCAGCCAGCGTTGGTTGGCATAGCCCATTGCCAGCACCACGTGGCGGGCGTGGATCGTGGCGCCGTCCTCGGTGAGGGCGGTTACCCCGCGCGCGCTGGGCGTGAGCGTGTGCAGCACCGTACGGTCATGCACATTGCCGCCGCGCCGGCGCACGCGTTGCAGCAGCGCATAGGTCAGGCGATAGGGATCGACCCGCGCCGCCTGGCGCGTGAGCAGGGCACCGCCGGCGTCCACGCCGAAGCGTTCCTGCAGTGCCTCCGGGCCGAGCCAGCGGGCATCCAGACCGATGCCGCGCCGCGCCTCACCTTCGGCCATCAGGCGCGGCACGTCGCGATGGCGGCTGGCCAGGTACAGGCTGTCCATGCGCTGGAAATCAACGTCTTTCAGGCCGCGAGCCACGTCGCCCAGGGCCGGAATCGCCTCGGCACAGGCCCGATAGGCAAGCGCGGCGGCGTCCTGCCCGTAGCGCTCGGTCAGCTCCAGCAGGTGGGTATCGATCTCGTACTGCAGCAGCGCGGTGCTGGCGGCGGTGCTGCCCCAGCCGATGTCGCGCTGCTCGATCACCGCCACGTCGTGGCCATGCCGGGACAGTTCGTCGGCAATCAGCGCACCGGTGATGCCGCCGCCGACCACCAGCACGTCGCAGCGCAGATCCTTTTCCAATGGCGGAAACGCCTGGATCAATCCATTGCGTATCGCCCACCAGGGGTAACCGCTCTTCAGGTCCATGGCCGTGTGCTGCTCAGGCGGTGGGACGGCCGGTATGCGGGGTCTGGATCAGTTCGGACAGATCGAAGCCCTGCAGGCGGGCGGCGGCCAGATAATGGTCCTGCACGGTAGCGTCCAGCTGCGGTTCGCGGGCCAGCAGCCACAGGTACTTGCGATCGGGGCTGCCGACCAGTGCCACGCTGTAGTCCGGCGCGACCTGGATCACCCAGTAGTCGCCCTTGGCGAACGGCAGCCAGCGCAGGCCCTTGGGCAGGAAGCTCACTTCCAGGCGCGCGCTGTCGTTGTCGACGGCGCAGGCCTCGCCGGTGGCTTCCTCGACCTCGCCGTCCATACGGCAGCGGTTGGTGACGCCGACGTTGCCGTTGTCGAGCAGGGTGTAGTGCGCCGACACGTCGGTGCAGCCTTCCGGTTCATGGCGCATCGGCAGGCGTGCGATCTCGTACCAGGTGCCCAGGTAGCGGGGCAGCTTGAGGTCGGCGACGGTTTTCAGCGGCGGGTGCTCGGTCATCAGCAGTCGTGGCAGGGGTGGGCCTCCACGATGCCGATGGCCTTGCCATGGGCGGGTGAAGCCGGGGCGATGGCCGTGTCCAGAACGTTCCGTCGCCCCGGCGGAGCGCCCGTTGTCACCGGCGTGGCGGTATCCTGCTGCCAGCGCCGTGTTTTCCTGATCCAACCGAGGTGGAGGTGCCGATGTACCAGGTGATCCTGTTGAAGAGTGAATCCGCGTTCGCACGCGAACAGTGGCCGCAGGTCGATGACCTGGTCGACTACGAAGGCGTGGCCTACAGCCTGCGTGCCGGCCCGCGCCAGCCGCTGCCGACCGACCACGACTGGCACCCGGTGGCGGTGTATGCGCCCGATGAGATTACCGAGGAAGAGTTCCAGGACTGGTACGCGCTGCAGCAGCCGACGGTGGAAGAGCTGCGCCTGAAGTACTGATGCTCGACGCTGCCAGGGCCGTCCATCCGCCCTTGACCGGCTCTGCCGTATAGTCGCGCGCAGGCGCGGTGGTCCGCGCGAACCGGTGTGGCTGGCTTGTCTTCTTTCCTGCGATCGATCCGTGCACGGGGGCCCTGGTGGGTCCTGATGCTGTGCACTGCCCTCCTGCTGTCCGCGCCGGTGCTGGCACAGGATGATGAGCCCACGCCGAAGCAGCAGCTGGCAGATATCGATGCGAAGCTGAAGGAAGTCGACCGCAAGCGTGGTGATGCGGCCGCCATCGAGACGCTGGCGATGCTGTCCGAGAATGCCTCGCAGGCGCGGCGGGATGCTGAGGCACTGGAAAAGGAGCTGCAGCCACAGCTGGTTCGCCTCGACGAACAACTGGCGCAGCTGGGCACACCTGCCGAAGGCACCACCGAGCCGCCTGAACTGGCGGCACAACGGCGCACCATCAACAAGCAGCGCGACGGCCTGGCCGCGTCCTTAGCGCAGGCCAAGACCAGTGCCGTGCGTGCCCAGCAGCTGGCAGCCGACATCGACCAGCAGCGCACTGCGCAACGCGCCGAAGACATGGGGAAGAAGGTCGCCTCGCCGTTGTCTCCAGCACTGTGGAGCAAGGTGGCCGAACGCCTGCCGATCGATATCGCACGCGTCGCGCCGTTGGCCGAGCAGGGGCGCGATACGTTTGTCGCTGGCGTCCGGGCCAATGGCTGGGGCACGCCGTTGCTGGGCCTGGTGGCCGCGCTGGTGATGATGTTCCCGCTGCGGCTGTGGCTGCGCAGGCTGGGGCGGCGCTTTGCGGAGTCCGAGCGCGCGCCGGACGGTCGCCTGCGCCGTTCCGGCCTGGCCATGTGGCTGCTGCTGGTGGGGACACTGCTGCCCGGCTATGCCGTGGTTGTACTGATGGCAGCGCTTGATGCGATCGATGCCATCGCGCCGCGCCTGCAGGTGGTGGCCGATGGGTTGGAAACCGCGACCTTCCGCGCCGCCTTCATCGCTGCACTCAGCGCCTGCATGCTGGTTCCCAAGCGTCCGTCGTGGCGGTTGCTGAATCTGGATGACACCGCCGCACTCAAACTGCGCAAGTACGCGTGGTGCGCGGCGGCGCTGGCTTGGCTGAGCACGGTGCTGGTCGCCCTCGATCAGGCCACACGTACCAGCGACGTCACCACGGTGGCGCTGGACGGCCTGATTGCGCTGACCTACCTCGGCCTGATCATGGCCATGCTGGTGACCCTGGCGCGCCTGCATCGGCGGCAGACCGCCGAGGCCGAAGCCAAGCTGGAGGCGCAGGCCGACGGGCAGGGCCCGAGTACGCCGGTGCGCCGCAGCAGCTGGCTGGTGCTGGCGCGCGTGGCGGGCAATGTCGCGGTGGTGGCGGCCATCATCGCCACCCTGCTGGGCTACCTGAACTTCGCCAAATTCGTGAACCAGCAGCTGATCGGCGGCAGCATCGTGGTGCTGGCGGCGACGCTGCTGTTCAAATTCGTCGATGACCTGAGCACGTGGATGCTCAACGCCGACAGCAAAGTGGGCCAGACCATCCTGCTCAGTACCGGCCTGAGCGTGTCGCGGCTGGAGCAGGCCGGCGTGCTGCTGTCGGCGGCGCTGCGTACCGTGGTCGTGCTGCTCACGCTGCTTGCCCTGGTGGCGCCGTTCGGCAACATCGGTGCGGTGGTGGAGCGATTCACTTCGCTGCTCACCACGGGCATTCCGTTGGGCGGAACCACCCTGAAGCCGATGCAGATCGTGCTGGCGGTTGTGGTGCTCCTGGCCGGCCTGGCGATCACCCAGCTGGTGCAGCGCTGGCTGACCGATACCTACCTGCCCAAGACCGAACTGGACCTGGGGGCGCGCAACTCGGTCAGTACCGTCGCCCGCTACGTCGGCATCATCCTCGCCGTGATCTGGGCGTTGACGGCGATGGGGCTGGAGCTGACCAAGCTGGCGCTGCTCGTCAGTGCGTTGTCAGTGGGTATTGGTTTCGGCCTGCAGGTGATCACACAGAACTTCGTCTCCGGCCTGATCCTGCTGGCCGAGCGTCCGGTGAAGATCGGCGACTGGGTAAAGCTGGGCGACCAGGAGGGCGACATCCGCCGCATCAGCCTGCGTTCGACCGAGATCCAGGTGGGCGACAAGTCGACGTTGATCGTGCCCAACTCCGAGTTGGTCACCAAGACCGTGCGCAACATGACGATGGGCAACAACCAGGGTCGCATCCAGATCCAGTTCGCGGTGCCGCCCAGCACCGATGTCGGCAACCTGCGGCAGGCGTTGCTGGATGCGTACACCGCGCACACCAACGTGCTGAAGCAGCCGGCGCCGACGGTCTACATCGACAGCATTGCCGGTGGCCAGATCACCATCAACAGCTTCGCGTACGTGGCCAGCCCGCGGCAGGTGTATGCCACCCGCAGCGATCTGTACTTCAGCCTGCTGCAGATCCTGGCGGAGCGGAACATTCCGCTGTCGACCCCGACCGACATCCACATCACCCGCGATCCGCAGGAGTAGGGGGGGGCTGCAGGGCTGTGCCCTGCACCCGCTACGAGCCGGAGCAACAGCAACAGCAACAGCGTGCATTCCGTGGTTTGGCGGGATGGGTCCGGTTGCGGGAGACGCCGTAAACCCGTCCATGGGGGCTTGGCCGCGGCATCCATGCCGCGGACACTCCCGCAACCGGACCCACCCCGCCTTCGACAGATTTCCGTGATCTGCTGGACATGCTCTTGGGGTCAGATCCGTTTTCCGGAGGAAAACGGATCTGACCCCGGATTGATTTCGATATCTGACAGAAGTGTCGACCAAGGTCGACACCTACAAACAGTCGCAGGAATCTGTCAAAGGTGGGGCGGTGGCGGAGTGCGGGGTGTCAGCCGCATGGATGCGGCTGCCAAGCCTACAGGGACGTACTTGCGGCGTCCCCGCACTCCGGCACCGCCCCGCCAAACCACGGAATGCACTCTGTTGCTGTTGCTTCTGAGGTTGCCGGCCAGCGGCCGGCACTACCACGGGTGCAGGGCGCAGCCCTGCAAAGAACCCTATCCTCGTGGTCGGCTGCGCGAGGGCACCAGTGCGAACGTGTCCACCGCCAGCTTCTCGGCGTGGTTCAACCACGCGCGGATCTCCAGATCATCCACTTCGTGGTCCAGCCCGAACGACACGTTGATCTTGCCGTTGGCATCGGGCTGCACCCACTGCTGCGCCAGTACCACCTTGCGCTGCGAGGACACCGCCTCGATCCAGAAGCCGCGATCCGGGCGCGTGCTCGCCACCAGCTGCAGCATGTACTGGCCGGCACGGGTACGACGACCCTTCTGGGTGATCATGTGCGCCTGGCGCACGCTCGGGCGCGGGCCTTGGAACGCGTCCAGCGGTGCATCCACCGCGATGCCGCCACGCAGGTCGTTGTCGCGGTACAGCTTGATGCCGTTGTCGCGGTTGACCAGCAGGGCGCACCAGTCACCGTCGGCCGAGCCGTCCTCGAACGCGGTGCAGCGGTCGACGTAGGCCAGGGTGTTGTCCGGGTTGGCATCGTCGAACTGGCGTGAGGTGTTTTCCAGGTACACGGACTTCAGACTCCAGTCCTTGTCGTACTCCAGCAACACCGGTGGCTGCACGTGCTGCAGGCCGACCACCACCTGGTCATCGCCATCGATCTTCAGCTCGCGGGTTGGTTCGCCCAGCCACAGTGAACGCGCGAAGGCCAGATACTGTGGATAGTCACGGCCACCATCGCGCTGGGTGGCCACGCTGGCGCTGGGCGCGCGCTGGCCGTCGATCAGCGAACGGCCGAAGCCCATCGTCTTCAGGTTCGGGTCCAGCAGGCTGAGCAGGGTCGCACCCGAATCCAGGGTGGTGCCGGCGTCGGCGCTGAGCTGCTGCGGGGCAATGCCATCCCCCAGGAACAGCAGCAGGTTCTCGCGCTTCTGCCGGGTCAGGATGTGGGTCAGATCGTTGGGCATCGCCAGGTGGTCGGAGGCGATCACGATCAGCGTGTCCTTGCCGTACGGGCTGGCCTGGATGCGCTGCACCAGCTGCGAGATCAGGCGGTCGCTGCACTTGAGCGCGTTGAGCATGTTGATGTTGCCGTACTGGCTCTGGTAGCGCTCGCCCTTGCACGACACCGGCAGGTGACCCGCCGGGTGGTGGGTGTCCATGGTCAGCGTGGTCAGCATGAACGGCGAACCGGCGCGCGAGAGCTGCTCGAAGCGCTGGTAGGCGGTATCCAGCAGCACGTCATCGTGCACGCCCCAGGCCGAGTAGTGGATGCGGCCGATCTTCTTCTGCTGCTTGAACCACGCCAGGTCATGCACTTCATCGAAACCATGGCTGGCCAGGAACTGGCCCTTGCCGGCGAACTGGCCGTTGGCACCGCCCAGATAGTGGTTGGTATAGCCCTGCTGCTTCAGGTAATCGCCCAGGCACACGGCCTTGGGCAGGAAGCTGCCCATGCGGTCCATGCTGTTCTCATCGCCCTGCGAAGTGGTCAGCGGCACGCCGCACATCGACGAGACCAGGCCGGCGATGGTCCAGCCGCTGCCCTCGGCCGAGGCCAGGTTGCGCACGTCCAGTGACTCGGACGCCAGGCGGTTGAGGTTGGGCATCAGGCCGGGAAACACGGCCTCGTCCAGGTAGGTACGTTCCAGGCTCTCGCCGTAGATCCAGACGATGTTGCGCGGGCGCTGCAGCGGCTGCGTCGGCACCTGGTACTCGGGGGCGATGCGGGCGAAGTCGACCGGGCGCAGCTGCTGGTACAGGCGCTGGCCGTCGCGGGCCAGCGGGCTGATCATGATCGTGGCCACCCATACGGCCGCGAAACCGGCGAACAATGCGCCACCATGGCCGGGCCGGCGCCAGCGCTTCACCCGCGTGGCGAACAGCGGCAGCAGCGAGACCAGCGCCAGCACGATGAAGCCGGCGATATAGCCCTTGAAGTCGGAGACACCGGCGCCTTCCATGTCGGCGCCCAGGTGGTACAGGGTGGCGGCATTGAGCCCATCACCGGACAGCTTGTCGATCAGCCACCACGCGCTGAGCATGAGCAGCAGCAGCGAGAACGCACCAGCCTTCCACCACACCCACTTGTCGGACGCGAGGAACAACCAGCACAGCAGCAACAACGACAGCAGCAGTATCCAGAGCATAGGCAGCTTCGGCAGTGACGGGGTGGTGGTGATGGACGTCGTACCGACGCGTGTCCATCCGACCGACGCTGCCACAAGCACATGTACATGACAGGCCGATGACCCGATAGTGCATGCACGAACCTGACTGAAATGTTTGTTGAAAGAACACGCGCGCAATCGCGCTCAGAAGGTAAAACGAGCGTGAAGGGCTTCGTTGGATTACATTAAAAACCGCATGAATACGGCGGTTTTCGCTGATGCGCTAGCGATGCCCGCGTTCTTCGCGTGCCCGCGCACGACGGTCGAACAGCAATGCACTGGTCACGATGCCAAGGCCGAGCACCACGCCGATGAACAGCAGAATCAGCGCAATGAGCGGGTAGCCGAACAGGTGCCAGCCGGTGTCGATCTTCATCATCATCGCCGCAGCCATGATCAATGCGGCACTGATGATGCCGGCAGCCACGCGGTTGGCGATCTTCTGCAGGTTCTCCATCAACCGCGATTCTTCCAGGCCGGTCACCTTCATCTGCAGGCGGTTCTCGGCCAGCAGCGCCATGATGTCCGAAAGTTTGCGCGGCCCATCGCGCAGCAGCTGCTGCAGTTCCATCGCCTCGCTGGCGAGGTTGGCGGCAGACAGCGATTTCTTCAGGCGCGCACGCATCACGTGCTGCAGCTGGCGCTCAACGATGCGGCGGGTTTCCAGCTCGGGTGCCAGCAGCCGGCACACGGTTTCCAGATTGAGCAGCGCCTTGCCCAGCAGGCTCAGTTCCGGCGGCGTGCGCAGGCCGCAGGCGGTGGCGATGCGCACCATGTCCAGCACCACGCGGCCTTCGGAGAAGCTACCGCTGGCGGCGTAGCGCGCGATCAGCTGTCCGGTCTCGCGCAGGTAACGCTCTTCGTCGAAGGCCTCCAGCCGCGTGCTGATGCTGATCAGATCGTCGGCTACTTCCTCGCCACGGCCATCGACCGCGGCGAACAGGATCTTCAGCAGCCGCTCGCGCAGGCGCGGCGGCATGTGCGCGACCATGCCCAGGTCGAAGATCGCCAGCCGTCCATCTGGCATCACCCGCAGGTTGCCGGGATGAGGGTCGGCATGGATCTCGCCGTGCACGAAGATCTGGTCCAGGTAGCCGCGGATCAGCGCCGCCGCAAGCGGGTCCATCGACTGCTCGGTGCGGCGCACATCGGGAATCGCATTCACGCGCACGCCGGTGGCCAGTTCCATGGTCAGTACGCGCTGGCTGCTGTAGTCCCACAGCGGCTGCGGAATCCACAGGCGGCGGAACGGCTTCAGGTGTCGGCCGAAACGGGCCAGGTTCTCGGCCTCGGCGTGGTAGTCCAGCTCCTGCATCAGTGTCTTGGCGAACTCGTTGAGCCAGTCGCGCAGGCGCACACGGCGGCCGACCTGGGTCAGATGGTCCGCGGCCAGCGCGAAGCTGCGCAGTGCCTCCAGGTCCGAGCGCAGCTGCGCGGCCACCTCGGGCTTCTGCACCTTCACCGCCACCTGGCGCCCATCGTGCAGCACCGCGCGATGCACCTGCGCGATCGAGGCACAGCCCAGTGGCTCGGGATCGAACGCGGCGAACAGCTTGTTCACCGGCGCGCCCAGCTCCTGTTCGACGATGGCATGGATGCGCTCGACCGGAATCTCGGCCACCTTTTCCTGCATGCGCTCCAGCGCCGTGGCGAACTCCACCGGCACCATGTCCGGGCGGGTGGACAGCATCTGGCCCAGCTTGACGAAGGTCGGCCCCAGCGCCTCCAGGTCGCTGACGAACTGTTCCGGATTGCCATCGGCGGGGACGTCGGCCTGGTTGCTGGCGGCGTCCAGGTTCATGCCCGAGAACACGCCCGAATGGCGGTAGCGCATCAGCAGGCGCAGGATCTGGCTGCGCCGGTTCATGCCTTTGACCAGCGGGGGATTGCCATTGGCGGTGGGCGGATTGCTCAAGCGACACTCCCATGCGACGGATACAGGTAGTGCCGGCCGCTGGCCGGCAATGTCCGGATTACGCAGTGTCGCCGGGGGGCGGTAGGCATGCGGTGAACCCGATCTCTTCCGCAGCCCACGCCGGATCGGTCAGAATCCGCCCATTCCCTCTTTTGGATCCGCCATGGCCGGTGCCAGCCTGTTCGCCCTGCTCGACGATATCGCCTCCCTGCTGGACGACGTCTCGGTCCTGACCAAGGTTGCGGCCAAGAAGACCGCCGGTGTGCTGGGCGACGACCTGGCGCTGAACGCGCAGCAGGTCACCGGAGTCAACGCCAACCGCGAACTGCCGGTGGTGTGGGCGGTGGCCAAGGGCTCGCTGGTCAACAAGGTGATCCTGGTACCGGCGGCGCTGGCGATCAGTGCACTGGAGGCGTGGCTGCACAGCCGTGGCTGGAACGTGCCGCTGATCGTGCCATTGATGATGATCGGCGGTGCCTTCCTCTGCTTCGAGGGCGTGGAGAAGCTGGCGCATCGCTTCCTGCATTCGGCTGACGACGATGCCGAGCATCAGGCCGAGCGGCGCAAGGCGCTGGCCGATACCCAGGTGGACATGGTGGCGTGGGAGAAGGACAAGGTAAAAGGCGCGATCCGCACCGACTTCATCCTCTCGGCCGAGATCATCGTGTTGACCCTGGGCGTGGTCGCCACCGAACCGTTCACCAACCAGATCCTGACGCTGAGCGTGGTTGCGCTGGCCATGACCGTGTTCGTCTACGGACTGGTGGCGGGCATCGTCAAGCTCGATGACGTTGGGCTGTACCTGTCGCGCAAGGGCGGTGCCATCGCCGCCTTCGGTCGTGGCCTGGTGGCCTCGGCGCCGTGGCTGATGAAGTTCCTGTCGGTGGCCGGCACCATCGCCATGTTCCTGGTCGGTGGCGGCATCCTGGTGCACAACGTGCCGGCACTGCACCACGCGGTGCAGGCACTGGGTGGCGAAGGGCAGTGGGGCTGGCTGATCAGCGCTGCGGCCAACATGGTGGTGGGCATCATCGCCGGCGCCATCGTGCTGGCGGCGGTGACCGGGTTCCAGAAGCTGCGCGGGAAGTAAGCGGCGGCCCATTGCCCGGTAGAGGCCGACCTTGGTCGGCGCTTTGTTTCCGCGTGTGCCAACCAAGGTTGGCACCTACCAAAGCGCTGTCCCTTGCGTTGGTAGAGGCCGACCTTGGTCGGCGCTTTGCCCCGGCGTGTGCCAACCAAGGTTGGCACCTACCAAAGCGCTGTCCCTTGCGTTGGTAGAGGCCGACCTTGGTCGGCGCTTTGTTCCGGCGTGTGCCAACCAAGGTTGCCACCTACCGAAGCGGTTCGCGGTGGGCCGGGCGATCAACCCGCCTGCACCCGGTTCTTGCCCTGCCGCTTGGCCGCATACAGCGCGTCATCCGCGCGCCGCAGCAGCGCTTCGGTGTCATCGCCCGGCTGCCATTGCGCCAGCCCGGCGCTGAAATGCACCGGCACGCGCTGGTCCTGCACGGTCAGCACGCGGTGCGCCAGTGAACGCTGCAGGCGTTGCACGGTGGCCATGCTGTCGGCACCCTGGGTTTCCGGCAGCACCAGCACGAACTCGTCGCCACCCAGCCGCGCGATGCCATCGGTGGCGCGCAGCAGCAGCTTGCACACGGCTACCAGGTGCTGCAGCAGCGCATCGCCACCGGCATGGCCGTGCGCATCGTTGGTCTGGTGGAAATCATCCAGATCGATTACCGCCACGCCCAGGGGCGAGTTGTTGCGCGCGGCGCGCGCCAGCTCGCGCTGCAGCAGTTCGTCCAGGCCACGGCGGTTCAGCGCCTGGGTCAGTGGATCGATGCGCGCCAGGTCACCGGCGGCGCGCAGTTCCTGCTCCAGCTCGGCGATGCGCTGCTCTGCACGCTCCACTTCCTGCCGCGCGTTGGCCAGGTGATCGCGCGCCTGTGCGGCCTGCTGCTGCACCTTGCCGGTATCGCGCATCACGTCCTGCAGCAGCTGATTGAGGTCGGCGATGCTGCGCGCTTCGCGCAGCTGCAGCGCATAGCTGCCAATGCGGTCGTGGTATTCGCCGGTGCTGGTGGCCATGCCATCCATGCGCTCGATGAACTCGCCCATCAACCCGCGCATCGCCGCCTTCGAATCGTCGATGCCCTGGCGCAGCAGCCCCTGCTTGTAGATCACTTCGCGCAGTTCGGCGCGGGTGCGCTCGACCGCCTCAGCTTCCAACGGCCCGTCCAGCAGCTGGCGTACTGCGGCGATCTGGCCCTGCAGCCAGCTGCGGTCATCCAGCAGCTCGCTCACGTTCTCCAGCAGCAGCGCGAACAGCTCAAGCAGCAGCGCCTGCTGCTCCTGCCAGCTCTCGGCACGCACGCCGACCTGGTGGCCGAGCTCGCGCACGCCCTGTTCGATCGGTTCCAGCGCCGTGCCCGGTTGCCACTGGCGCAGCTGCATGGCCAGCGTCTGCGCCTGCTCGCGCAGGTCCGGATCGTGCTGCAGCAGGGCCACCACCGCGCCGCCCAGCAGCAGGCGCAGCTGCTCGGACAGGCGCAGGCTTTCCGGCTGCCCATCCGGCGAATGCTGTTCGATGGTGCGGATGTACTTGTCGATCAGCTGCCGCATTGCGCGCCCATAGCGCGGCCAATCGGCGCTGGCCTGCGCCGACTGCAGGCGGTCGCCCATGTCGCCCAGTTCGCCGGGCAGGGTGGCCATGCCATTGGCGAACGCGGCCAGCAGCGGCTCCGGTGCGTCGGCCCCGGCGAACAGCTGCTGCAGGGCCACGCCACCGCCACCCTGCAGCACCACGCGGTCGCCCAGCCCATCGTCCACCACCGCGCGCACGCGTGCCGGCGGCCCAAGGGCGGTACCGGGGGCAGGGCGGTGGTCGGGCTGGTCCGTCATGGAGCAAATCCTGGGGCTGGCAGGGACTGGTTCCAGCATATCGGCGCGGCCGCCGACGGCTTGAACGGCTAGGATGGGCGACAGGATGCCGCAGTGGAGGTGGTGATGCGCGTGATGTTGCTGGGGGCGACCGGGCTGGTCGGTGGGCTGACCCTGTCCAGGCTGCTGGACGACCCGCGCTGCAGCGCCGTGATCGCGCCGACCCGCCGCCCGTTGACTGTGGCCCACGCCAAGCTGGAGAACCCGGTGCTGGCCTTCGATGCACTGCCCGACGCAGCCGAATGGACGCGCGTGGACGCGGTCATCTGCGCGCTCGGCAGCACCATTGCCCAAGCCGGCAGCCGCGAGGCCTTCCACCGTATCGACCATGACTACCCGCTGGCGTTCGCCCGCCTGGCGCAGGCGCAGGGTGCGCAGACCTATGTGCTGAATTCCGCAGCCGGCGCCAACCCGCAGTCGTCGATTTTCTACAGCCGGGTGAAGGGCGAGCTGGAGCATGACCTGCGCGCGCTGGGCTTCAACTCGTTGACCCTGGTCCGCCCCGGGCTGATCGGCGGCGAGCGCACCGAGGTGCGACGTGGCGAGCGCCTGGCGCTGACGGTGTTGGGGGCATTGGGGCCGCTGCTGCCACGGGCGTGGCGGATCAACCCGGCCAGCGAAATCGCCAAGGCACTGGTCGAGGCCGCGCTGGCCCCGCAACCGGGTGAGCATGTGGTGGCATCGAGCGCGCTGGTCGGCTGATGTCGCGTGCGCTGCGCCTGACCCAGCTTCAACAGCTGCTGCGCCGCCATCGACGGCCGGTGGCCGGGCAGGTGCTGGCCGAAGCGCTGGGCATCAGCTTGCGAACGCTGTACCGCGATATCGAGACCCTGCGCGAGCAAGGCGCCGACCTGCGTGGTGAGGCTGGCGTCGGCTACCAGCTGGCACCTAGCGATACCCTGCCGCCGATGACCCTGCCACCCGCAGAGATCGATGCACTGGTGCTGGGCCTGCGCTGGGTTGCGGCCCGCACCGAACCCGCGTTGGCCGAGGCCGCACGCGATGCCTTGGCCCGCATTGCGCATGTATTGCCTGCAGCACGGCGCGAAGCGCTGCGTGACAGCGGCCTGCGCGTGGGTCCCTCGCGTGCGGCAGCCAAGGTGCCGGCGGCACGCCTGCAGGCCGTGCGTGAGGCTGTGGGGTCGCAGCAGCGCCTGAAGTTCGGCTACCAGGATGCACAGGGCCAGCGCAGCGAGCGCATTGTCTGGCCGTTCGCACTGGGCTACTTCGATGAAGTGCCGATGCTGGCGGCGTGGTGCGAAGGCCGCGAGGACTTCCGCCATTTCCGGCTGGACCGCATCCGCCAGGTGCGCGTGCTGGAGGATCGCTACCTCGTGCCGCGCGCCACCCTGCTGCGGCGCTGGCAGAAGGCACAGGGCATCGCACCGGACTGGCTGGACCGTTCGTAGGGTCGAGCGTGCTCGACTGCTTCCGTGCATCGCTTCCGGCTCCTGGGGACGGCGGCCTTCGCTCTTCGCTCCTGGTAGAGGTCGAGCTTGCTCGACCGCCTTTGATCTTCGCGAACAGCAGTCGAGCAAGCTCGACATCTACCAGAGCAACGGCAACAGCAGTCGAGCAAGCTCGACATCTACCAGGGCAAGGGCAACAGCAGTCGAGCAAGCTCGACATCTACCAGGGCAAGGGCAACAGCGGTCGAGCAAGCTCGACGCTACTGACAGAATCTGTCAGCAGGGCCGTACCACCATGATTGCTCCCAACAACGGAGCTTCCCCATGTTCACGCCCAGCACCCTGCTGCAGTACGTGCGCGACGTCGCCACCAGCGCCACCTTCTACAGTGGGATTCTCGGCAAGCCACCGGTCGAGCAGTCGCCCGGTTTCGCCCTGTTCCTGCTCGGCGATGGCGCCGCACTGGGCCTGTGGCAACGCGACGACGTGCAGCCACCTGTGTCTGCGCAGGCCGGTGCCGCCGAACTGGCGATGGTGGTCGCCAACCCGGAGGCCGTGCAGCAGATGCACGATGCGTGGCGCGGGCTCGGCGTGTGGATTCTGCAGGCACCGGTGACCCTGGAATTCGGCCACACCTTCGTCGGTGCCGATCCGGATGGCCATCGCCTGCGTGTCTATAGCCGCGCCGAGGGCATGGTCGCGCGGAACTGATCAAGGGAGGGGGCCGGCACTTGCTGGCTCCTGGACCTACCCTTGCTTCTGCGCTGCTTCGATGACGATTGAGAATGTCTCGTCGTCTTCCGAATCCCGCTCAATGGCCAGCTGGGCCAGCTCTCCGACCACATCGCGGCCGGGATTGCACCGCCTGAGTTCCTTGATGAACTGCCGTATCTGACGGGGCGTCAGTTCACAACCTGGATAATCAAACAGATTGAGCGCGGCATCTGAAGAACGGCCCAGCAGTTCAGGTGCGAGGATGGAATAGGCTTTGATGTAGCGGGAGAACGGAATATCCGAAAGGAAGTTGTCCGTTGCAGTCATGATCGACGCATCATGTGGTGGGTCGCGAAGAAATTCCCTCATGACTGCCAGGACGACTTCTACTGACGGTGGTTTCGTCAGTGGCCTGTAGAAGTGGTCGGCGTATGCACAGCAGCCTTCGTGGGTGACTGCAGCATCCGATAGCGTTGCCAGCGTTGAGATCCAGACGTCAGCGTCCAGCGGCGTAGCCGGTTCGGCGTCTCCTTGTTGATCGGTTTTGGCGATGAGTGCCCGGACGATGGGCTCGCCATTGCGCCATGACTGCAGACGAGAATCGATAATCGCGTAAACCTGCTCCTGCTTGTCCCACATGGCGTCCGGTGAAGGCATTTCGCTTTGCAGAAAAAGGGAGAAGAAATCCGAGGAATAGGGTGCGCGTTTGCAGAAGTAGCGAACGGTAAACTCCAGCAGTTCCGGGTCGAACGCCGCGCCGGGGATTTCGTCCTGAAAAGCAGCTTCGATGCATGCCAAGGCATCTTCCGGCGAAAGAGCGGCCGCCACCGCAGATCCGACAGATGCGTCAAGGAACGCGCTATTTCGGGAGAGCCAACGCAGGAAGATGATGTCCAGAACCCAACTCGTGCTCGATGGATCCTCATCTCTCGGCAGCAGTGTGCTGAACGGGGAGGCGCGGAAAAAATCATCAACCTTGTTCCGGATTTCTTCGAGTGTGGGTGGTGTCTCGAACATGGAAATTCGACGTCTGCAGAGAGGCTCAATGCTATCGAGCTACTCTTGGGAATCCATGCAACTATTCTCAAAATGCCCCCTTGCGCTCTCGCCCGACCGTCGGAGAGCCCAGTAGATCCACGTCCATGCGTAGATGGGGTGCGACGGAGCAGGCACAAAAAAACGCCGGGCATTGCCCGGCGTTTCTCCAATTCATGTGCCAACCAAGGTTGGCACCCACCGATAAGGTGGCCGATCAGCTGGCCAGGGCCAGGTCGTCCATCATCGCGCGCAGGAAGCGGGCCGCTTCACCACCGGTAGCCGCGCGGTGGTCGAAGGTGACCGACAGCGGGATCACCTTGTGCGCTTCCACGCCGCCCATCACCGGGGTCATCTGGTGGCGGGCACGGCCGGCACCGACGATAGCCACGCACGGCGGCACCACGACCGGGGTCGCGTAGCGGCCGGCGAACATGCCGAAATTGGACAACGAGATGGTGTAGCCGCTCAGTTCCGAGGCGGCGATCGAACGCGATTCGACCTGCTCGCGCAGGCGGTTGACGCCTTCACGGATGCCGCGTGCGTCGAGCATGTCGGCGTTGCGCAGTGCTGGCACGAACAGGCCGTCGTCGGTGTCCACGGCGATGCCGATGTCCACCTGCGCGTGCAGGGTGCGGGTCAGCGCTTCACCGTCGAACCAGGCGTTCATCGCCGGCACCTTCTGCGCGGCGACCACGATCGAACGCACCAGGCGCGCGGTGACGTCGTTGCCCGGCAGCCAGGCGTGGATGTCGGCATCGTCGTTCAGCGTGGTCGGCACGACCTTGCTGTGCGCATCGGCCATCACGCGCGCCATGTTGCGGCGAACGCCCTTCAGCGGTTCCGGCTGGCCCTTGGCGACCACGCCCGGCGGCTGGGTGCGCATCGGCTTGCCGGCGGCGGACAGCGGGGTGCGGGCTTCGCTCTGCACCGTGGCAGACACCTGCGCCGGGGCCGGCGCGGCATAGGCGGCGGCAGCGGCCGGGGCCGGAGCGGCGCCGATCTTGGCGGTGCCGTTGGCGGCGGCCTGCTTGACGTCGGCCATGGTCACCGCGCCATCGGTGCCGGTAGCGGCCACGCGGCTCAGATCGACGCCCAGCTTGCGCGCCATCGCACGCACGGCCGGCACGGCCTTGACGCCACCGACGGCCAGCGCCTGTTCGGCGTGCACGGCATTGGAGCTCTGCATCGCGCCGACCACGGTACCGGCGTCATCACGCTCGGCGGCGGCGGGCTTGGCGGCTTCGGCGGCCACCGGTGCAGCGGCGGCCGGCAGCGGCGGCGGGGTCGGTGCGGCGGCCGGTGCAGCGTGGCCATGGCTGTGGCCGGTGTCCTGGCCATCGGCACGCTGCGGCAGGTTCGGGTCCAGTTCGAAGCTGGCCAGCACCGATCCGGTCGGGATGATGTCGCCGGCAGCGCCGGACAGCTTCAGCACCTTGCCGGAGAACGGCGACGGCACTTCGACGACGGCCTTGGCGGTCTCCATCGAGACCAGCGGCTCGTCCAGCTTGATCACATCGCCTTCCTTGACGAACCACTCGACGATGGTCGCGTCCGGCAGGCCTTCGCCCAGGTCGGGCAGGTTGAAGTTCTTGGTCTGGCTCATTTGCAGTTCTCTTCCAGCAGTTCCAGTTCGCGGGCCGGCAGCCAACCCGTCGCGCCATTGGCGCGCTCGGACCACCACCACCCGCCGTGTTCGTGATGAAGCTTCACCATCTCGCCGCTTTCCACATCCAGCTCGCGGGCGTCGTAGTCGCACAGCGCTTCGGCGCGACCCTCGTCCAGCAGCTGCAACCAGGCGATGGGCGCCCATCCAGCGCGCCCATCGTTGGTGCGTACCCAGGCAAACGCCGGCCATTCCTCGTCACGGACACCTACTTCGACGATCTGGCCGGTGTGGAACCGGAGCGGGTTGGGATACTGGCTGCGGTAAGCCCCCAGAAGGCGGGCCCGCATGTCAGCCGGCCGCCACCGCGCGCTTGGCCGCAGCCACGATCCGCTCAACGCTCGGCAGGTACTTCATTTCCAGGCGGAACAGCGGAATGTGGGTGTCGTAGCCAGTGACGCGCTCGACCGGGGCCAGCAGGTCGTAGATCGATTCCTCGGCCAGACGCGCAGCGATTTCGGCGCCGAAGCCCGCGGTCTTCGGGGCCTCCTGCACGATCACGCAGCGGCCGGTCTTGGCCACCGATTCGGCGATGGTGGCGAAGTCCAGCGGACGCAGCGTGGCCACGTCGATGACTTCGGCACTGATGCCTTCACCGGCCAGCTTGTCGGCCGCTTCCAGCGCTTCCTTCACCTGCGCGCCCCAGGTCACCAGGGTCACATCGGTGCCATCGCGCAGCACGAAGCAGACGTCCAGCGGCAAGGCTTCGCCGTCGTTGACGACCACTTCCTTGTACTGGCGGTAGATGCGCTTGGGCTCCATGTAGATCACCGGATCCGGCTCGCGGATCGCGGCCAGCAGCAGGCCGTAGGCGCGCTGCGGCGACGACGGCAGCACCACGCGCAGGCCCGGCACGTTGGTGAAGATCGCCTCGTTGGCTTCGCTGTGGTGTTCCGGTGCGCGGATGCCACCGCCCCACGGCACGCGCAGCACCATCGGGCAGTGCAGGCGGCCACGCGTGCGGTAACGCAGGCGGGCGGCGTGGCAGACGATATGGTCGACCATCGGGTACATGAAACCGTCGAACTGGGCCTCGGCCACCGGCTTCATGCCCTGTGCCGCCAGACCGATGGTCAGGCCGGCGATGGTGGTTTCATCCAGCGGGGTGTCGAGGATGCGTTCGGAGCCGAAGCGCTGCTGCAGGCCGGCGGTGGCGCGGAACACACCGCCGTTGACGCCCACGTCCTCGCCCAGCACCAGCACCGACGGATCGTGCTCCAGCTCCCAGGCCAGTGCCTGGGTGATGGCTTCGATCAGGGTGATGGGGGTGGTGGTCATGCTCTCTTCTCCGCGCGCGACGGCGGCGCTGTCGGCGGCGTTGGTGTGCGCGCCGGGCGCGCCGTTCTTGATCTCATCCATGGCGCTTCTCCAGGGCGATCGCCTGGGCACGCTGGGCCAGCAGGTCCTGCGGCGGATCGGCGTAGAGGAAATCGAACATCGCCTCGACCGGCTGCACCGGCGTGTTGAGGTACAGGTTCACTTCCTCGTCCACGCGCGCGCCGCATTCGGCGACCCAAGCAGTTTCCTCTTCTTCGCTCCACACACCGGCGTTGATCAGGTACTTGCGCAGGCGCAGCATCGGCTCGCGCTGCCAGGCATCCTTCACTTCGGCGTCGTCGCGGTAGCGGCGCGCGTCATCGGCGGTGGTGTGGTCGGACAGGCGGTAGGTCATCAGTTCCAGCACGGTGCCACCGTTGCCGGCCAGCGCACGTTCGCGTGCCTGCTCCATTGCCGCCAGCACTGCGATCAGGTCGTTGCCGTCCACCTGCAGGCAGTGCAGGCCGCCGGCCAGGCCCTTCTGCGCCAGCGTTTCGGCACCGGTCTGGGCCGAACGCGGAACCGAGATGGCCCAGCCGTTGTTGACGATGCACAGGATCAGCGGCAGCTTGTAGGCGCCGGCCGAATTCAGGGCCGCGTAGAAGTCGGTCTTGGAGCTGCCGCCGTCGCCACACACGGCCACCGCGATCTGCGGTTCCTTGTTGAGCTTGAACTTCAGCGCCGCGCCTGCGGCATGCAGGCACTGGGTGGAGATCGGCACGCAGAACGGGAAGTCCTTGGCCGCGTTGCCGCCATAATCGTTGCCGCGTTCGTCGCCGCCCCAGTACATCAGCACGTCGTGCGGGCGCACGCCACGCATGAACATCGCGCCATACTCGCGGTACGAAGGTGCGAATACGTCGTCCTTCTGCATCGCAGCGCCGATACCCACGTGCGCGGCTTCGTGGCCCAGGCAGGCGGCATAGGTGCCGAGCTTGCCGGTGCGCTGCAGCGCAATGGATTTGCTGTCGAACGTACGTACGAACAGCATCTGCTTGAACAGCGGTACCAGGACCTTGGGGTCGCGCAGCGACGCGGGCAGGTCATCGCGGACGAGCTTGCCGTCCGTATCCAGGTACTGCAGGTATTCGATCTTGAATTCAGCGGCAACCGTCATTGCGTACTGCACCTTCGACAGAGAAGTTACAAATGATATGAATCGCCATGTTAAGGAACGCGTACGGAATAGCCTTCCTGCGCCGCAACACGGCGATTCCCCGTTTTACCCCTGCCGGCGGGTGGGGGGCCAATAACAACAACGTATTCAGTCGTTGCTGCAAAGCATCAGAATACGCCTCTGGCTGACCGCCAGTACAACGGCGCGGACGGTTCCACGCGCAGCCCCGGCATCGGCCGATGCTCCACGACCAACCGCACGCCCCGGTATGGACCCGGCGGCTGCCAGCGCGGCGGCAACGCGCTACCCTTGCCGCCCCCGATCTGGTCCCGCCCATGTCCGTCGACAACAACCAACGCGATCTCGAAGCCGGCATCCACACCGACCTGCAGGGGCGGCTGACCTATGGCGGCTACCTGCGGCTGGACCAGCTGCTCAGCGCGCAGCAGCCGTTGTCCAACCCGCCGCACCATGACGAGATGCTCTTCATCATCCAGCACCAGACCTCGGAGCTGTGGCTGAAGCTGCTTGGCCACGAACTGCGTGCCGCAATCGGCTTCCTGCAGCGTGATGAAGTCTGGCAGTGCCGCAAGGTGCTGGCGCGCAGCAAGCAGGTGCTGCGCCAGCTGACCGAGCAGTGGTCGGTACTGGAAACGCTGACCCCGTCCGAGTACATGGGCTTCCGCGACGTGCTGGGCCCGTCGTCGGGCTTCCAGTCGCTGCAGTACCGCTACATCGAGTTCCTGCTGGGCAACAAGAACGCACAGATGCTGCAGGTGTTCGAGCACGATGCGGCCGGGCAGGCGCAGCTGCGCACCGTGCTGGAGGCGCCCAGCCTGTACGAGGAATTCCTGAAATACCTGGCCCGCTTCGGCCATGCCGTCCCGGCGGTGTACGAGGCCCACGACTGGACCCAGCCGCATGTGGCCGATGACGCACTGCAGCCGGTCTTCGAACGCATCTACCAGGACACCGACCGCTACTGGCGCGAGTATTCGCTGTGCGAGGACCTGGTGGACCTGGAGACCGCGTTCCAGCTGTGGCGATTCCGACACATGCGCACCGTGATGCGGGTGATCGGCTTCAAGCGCGGCACGGGCGGCTCGTCCGGCGTGGGCTTCCTGGCCAAGGCGCTGGAACTGACCTTCTTCCCTGAACTGTTCCAGGTGCGGACCAGCCTGCAGGCCGGGCCCCCGGCAGAACAGGGCTGATCCGTATTCAGCTTGGATCCCGGCCGGCGGCTGGATCGTTTCAGATGCAAGTTCAGGGAGCAGGCTGGCACCTGCCTCAAACGGCGTGTATTTGACGTGAACGCCAGAAGTCGGTGATCCTCGCGCGTTGCTCCAACTGCACATCGGACGTGCTCGTCATCCACCGAACCAGGAAATCCGCATGAGCGTAAACGCCACTGCGAACACCCCAGAGCCGGCGCTGCCGGACTTCAAGACCACGCTGGGCCACCCGCGCCCGTTGTGGATGCTGTTCATGACCGAGTTCTGGGAGCGCTTTGCGTTCTACGGCATCCGCTGGGCCTTGGTGCTGTACATCGTCGCCCAGTTCTACAACGGCAGCGCTGCCGGTGAAGGCGACGCCAGCCGCATCTACGGCGCCTACCTGGCCCTGGTGTATGCCGCAGCGATCTTCGGTGGCTACGTGGCCGACCGGGTACTGGGTTACCAGCGATCGATCCTGACCGGCGCGATCATCATGGCCGCCGGCCTGTTCATGATCTCGCTGCCGCAGGAGCACATCTTCAAGCTCGGCCTGGCCACGATCATCGTCGGCAACGGCCTGTTCAAGCCCAACATCTCGACCATGGTCGGCAAGCTGTACGGCCTGAAGGACGAGCGCCGCGATTCGGGCTTCACCATCTTCTACATGGGCATCAACATCGGCGCGATGATCGCCCCGGTGCTGACCGAGTACCTGGCCCGCAAGGTCTTCGGTACCGACGCGATGCCGTCCTACAAGGTCGTGTTCATCGCCTCGGGCGTGGGCATGCTGATCTCGCTGGTGTGGTTCTACATCGGTCGCGCCGGCCTGAAGGGCATCGGTGCACCGCCGGCCGGCGCTGAAGGCTTCGGCCGCATCATCATGGTGCTGGCCGGTGCCGTGGTCGCCATCCCGGTCGCCTACTTCCTGCTGGCCACCGGCGCCACCGCACTGGCCTGGATCCTGGGCGCGATGTTCACCGCGCTGGCCATCCTGCTGCTGGTCGAGGGCATCCGCGAGGGCAAGGTGCAGCGCGACCGCGTGATCGCGATGCTGATCATCTTCGCCTTCAACGTGATGTTCTGGATGTTCTTCGAGCAGGCCGGCAGCTCGTTCACCTTCCTGGCCGAGAACATCGTCAACCGCCAGATGGGTGACTGGACCTTCCCGACCGCGTGGTTCCAGTCGGTCAACTCGGTGGCCATCATCACCCTGGCGCCGATCATCGCCTGGATCTGGGTGGCCCTGGGCCGCGCCAACCCGTCCATTCCGCGCAAGTTCGGCCTGGGCCTGCTGTTCAACGGCGCCGCCTTCGCCCTGCTGATGTACGCGCTGTCGCAGATGGTCGTGGACGGCAAGATCCCGTTCTGGACCCTGTTCATGGTCTACGTCATCCAGTCGGTGGGTGAGCTGTGCCTGTCGCCGATCGGCCTGTCGATGGTGACCAAGCTGGCCCCGGTGCGCCTGGTCGGCTTCGGCATGGGTGGCTGGTTCCTGTCCACCGGCATCGGCAACAACCTGTCGGGCATCTTCGCTGGCGTGGTCAGTGGTGAAGGCGGCATGACGGTCGAGTCGGCCCTGAAGGGGTATACCTTCGGGTTCTGGGCCCTGATCGGCTCCGGCGTGGTGCTGTTCCTGGTGGCCCCGCTGATCAACAAGCTGATGCACGGCGTCAAATGATGATGAGAGGGTAGTAGGCATGCGCAGCAAGCTCGGTGGTGCAGTGGTGGTGGTCTGTGTGGCGCTGATCGGCGCCTGTTCCCAACCGCAACCGCCTGCCGCCGCCGCCGAGCCTACGCAGCCTCTGGATACCCGACCCACCGAGCCACCGGTCGCTGACCCCAGCGAACCGGTGGCCTCGGGCAACACCCCGGTGGCGGCGGACATCGCCGCCATCGCAGGGCTCGGCGCGCAGTTCGACCCGGCCCGCAACCCCGCCGACGATCTGGCCACCGCCAAGGTGGAAGCCCAGCGCGGCAAGAAGCGCATCCTGCTCGAGGTCGGCAACGCCGCCTGTGAGCGCTGCCGGGCGCTGGACGAGGTGGTGGAAGGCAACGGCGACCTGCGCCGCTTCCGCGATGCCCACTACGTGTGGGTGAAGGTCAACGCCAGCGACGAACAGCCCAACACCGCTTTCTTCGCCCAGTTCCCGATGATGGAACGCGACTACCCGTACCTGCTGGTACTCGATGCCGATGGCGGACTGCTGGTGTCGCAGGCGACCGGCGAGCTGCGCAAGGGCGAAGCCTTCCAGCCCGCGCGCGTGACCGCGTTCCTCAAGCAGTGGGCACCTGACAAACCGGAATAGGGTAGTGCCGGCCGCTGGCCGGCACAGAGGTGCATCCACGCCTGGCGCGGCTCTACTGTGGGTGCGGTCACACTCTCTGAAACGGCGTCTCAACTTCACCGCACGTACGCCGTTACCGGCAAGGACCTCAGTCGACATCCCGTCGATGCAACCTTCCGGAACGCCCATGCACAGCGACCACGCCGAACGACTGCCCGAACCTGCCAGCGACCTGGCCGAGGCTGGGGCAGGCGAGGGCGTGACCCTGCCGCCGCAGGAGGCGTTGCTGGATGACGCCGGTACCGGCGAGGACACCGTTGAACTGGCACCGCCGCGTCACCGCCTGCCGCAGATCGCGCTGCCCGACAACGTGGTGCTGAAGGGGGCGGTGCAGAAACTGGTCGAGCAGAAATCACGGCTCGATGCATTGGCCGCCGACGGCCAGCTGGCCGGGCTGCTGCCGCCGGAATGGCAGGGCCAAGGCGTGCGTGCGATCGAACTGTCCACGTTCATCCAGGGCGTGCTGCCGTTCCTGCAGCCGGGCGAACGCGGCGAAACCGCGTCGGCGCGCCTGCCGGTGCGCCACGTGCTGGGTGACGACAGCCGCTGGGGCCTGGAGGACGTCTCTGAACCAAAGTCGCTGGCCTGGTACCTGGCCAGCGACGAGCGCGCCACCGCCGGCAGCAAGGACGTGGCGGAGGCCTATCTGGTGGGTGCATTGGGGCTGGCGTGGATGCAGGAAGGGCGCAGCCGCCCCGGCTTCCTGCGCGCGATGGGCCAGGAGAGCCTGGCCGCGCGGGTGACCATGCTCGGCTACCCGCCGGCCAACGAACTGGCGCTGTACAGCGTCACCGCGCACGGCCAGCCGCAGATCTGGTGCGTGCATGGCCGCCGCCGCATGCGCCCGCTGGTGGCGCCGTGGCTGAGCGTGCCGCTGCTGACCGCCTACGGCGTGCCGGCACCGGTCGCGTGGCCGTCCAGTTTCCCGCCGGTGGAGGCGGTGGCCGAACTGCTGGCGACCGCACGGCATGGGCGCGCGCTGCCGGAAGTGGACCTGGGCAAGGTCGTGGCGAAGATCGCCGAAGACACCGCATCCGACGCCTGGCAGCCGGTCAGCCTGCTGCAGCTCAACACCTGGTCACCGCGTTGGCACTTCTTCCTGGGCACCTTCGTCGGCCTGCCGTCGCTGCTGCTGGTGGCTGCTGCGCTGGCGCTGCCGGGCGCGGTCGAAGCGGCCACGGTTGCCGCCTCGCTCGGCTTCGCCGGGGGGGCCATCGCTGCGCTGGCGGTGCCGTGGATCCATGCGCGGCGCAAGCATCTGAGCTGAAGCATGAGCGCCATCCACGCGCGGCGTGGATCTACAGGGGGCCGGGTGCCGCAGTCTGCAGCTGTTGCCGGGCCCGCTCCATGGCGGTCTGCAGTCTTTGCTTGAGGACCTCACGAGAGGGCAGCGTGGTCAGGTACTCCGCAACATGGATGCCTGAGCGATCCAGCTCCAGCAATTCGATCTGACCCACCTTCTTCCCCGTGCAGAGGATGATGCCCAACGGCGCCTGCTCGCCGTCCTCACGTTCGTAGCGGTCCAGCCAGCGCAGGTAGAGTTCCATCTGCCCTTTATAGGCGGGCTTGAACTCGCCGATCTTCAGCTCGATGGCGATCAGCCTGCGCAGGCGCCGGTTGTAGAACAGCAGGTCAAGGTGGAAGTCATCGCCGTCGATCTGGATGCGCTTCTGGCGGGCGACGAAACTGAAGCCCGTGCCAAGTTCGAGCAGGAAGCCCTGCATCTCGCGAAGGATCGCGCTTTCAAGGTCCTGCTCGTCCCAGCTGTCCTTCAGGCCAAGAAAATCCAGGACGTAGGGATCACGCAGTACCAGCCCTGGAGACAGCTGCTGGTTGCCACGCAGTGCCGCCAACTCATCGGCGATGGTCTGCTCGGGTTGACTGGAAAGCGCCGTGCGCTCGTACAACATCGAATCGATGCGCTGGCGCAGCATGCGCACACTCCAGCCCTCGGTGGCGGCCATCTGCGCATAGAAGTCACGCTTGAGCGGATCCGCCAGGGGGATCAGTGCGATGAAGTGGGTCCAGCTCAATTGTCGTATCAGCGATACGACAATCTGCTCGTCCGCAAATGCGGTGGAGAACTGCACCATCCGGCGCAGGCTCTTTTCACCGAAGGAGGTACCGAATTCGGTCGTCAGCGCCTTGGCTATCCGGGTGAAGACAAGCTCTCCGTAGCGGGCCCGTCGGCCCCTCAACTGATCAGCGTGGATGCGCCGCCCGATCCGCCAGTACAACAGCGTGAGCTCGCTGTTGATGGTTCTGTGCATCCTGTTGCGCGCCGCGCAGATCAGCTCTCTGAGATCGGCCAGCAATTCCTGGCCATGCGGCAGCGTTGAATGCGAGTCATCCATGAGGGGGCCCGTCCGATGTGGATCCATGGCCGGGCTGATACCCGTTGAACGTTTACCGTCAGGCCGCACACGTGAGCAGTCCAATAGGAGAATTCACTGGATCAGCCCGTTTCGATACACCAGCCTGGCGGAAACGGGCCGTATCGGGCCAATGCGGAAATGTCGCCGGGCGAGGGCGACACTTCAGGACGGGACCTGCGGGGGGTAATGCGTCCGATGGCATCGTTTGCGGTCGGTCCGCAGTCCGCCAAAGAGCGGGTCCCGTCAGATCAAAGGGGGCGGACGACAATCGCCCAGCCACTGTTCCGCTGCCGGTCGGGGTCGGAACCCGCGATCTGGGGGGCCAAAACGACTTAATCCCCTCCGTCCCCTTTTTTCTTTCAGACCCCTTCGCCCATCCGCTCCAGGCCTTCGCCGGCCAGGCGGAGGATCAGTTTTTCCAGCACCTGCTCTTCCTCTTCGCTCAGCACCGACATCAGTTTGCGGGTGATCTCGATCACCATTGGCGCGATGGTCTCGTACACCTCGAAGCCGGCCGCCGACAGCGCCAACACCGAGCGACGGCGGTCGTCGCCGTGGGTCTCGCGCTTGATGAAGCCACGCTCCAGCAGGCGGGCCACGGCGCGGCTGACCGCCACCTTGTCCATTGCCGTGCGGTCGGAGACCTCGCTGGCCGAGGAGCCCGGGTACAGCGCCAGGATGGTGATCACCCGCCACTCGGGGATCGCCAGACCGTAACGATCGCCGTATAGCTTGGCGATGTTGCCGCTGACCCGGTTGGACAGCACGCTCAGCCGGTACGGCAGGAACTGTTCCAGGTCGAGCAGGACGTGCGAGGAACGCAGGCGGGTCGAAACGGGATCGGCGGGGCTCATGTTGCGGTGCACCTTGCTGGTGGTTTCAAGTGTAACTATAAGGGGTAGGTCCAGACCCTGCATTCTCGCCGGGTCCCTACCTGCCCGCACCTGGTTTGTACCGATGCGGTACCGATTCGGAGCCACGCCATGAATACCGCAGTCCCGACCGCCTCGCACCCCAACCCCGGCATGCAGGTCACCACCTTCGAGAACCCGATGGGCATCGACGGCTTCGAGTTCGTCGAATTCGCCGCCCCGGCCGGCCGTGGCCAGGAGCTGCACGAGTACTTCCGGAAGATGGGCTTCAGCGCGGTGCTCAAGCACAAGCAGCGTCCGATTACCGTCTATCGCCAGGGCGACGTCAACTTCCTGGTCAACGAAGACCCCGATTCGTTCGCTTCGGACTTCGCCGAAAAGCACGGCCCGTGCGCCTGCGGCTTCGCCATCCGCTTCAAGAAGCCGGGCCAGGAGGTCTACCAGACCGCGCTGGGCAACGGCGCCGAAGCCATCGCCTTCAAGCCGGACAGCAAGGCGGTCAGCGCGCCGGTCATCAAGGGCATCGGCGACTGCATGCTGTACCTGGTCGACCGCTACGGCAGCGCTGGCAGCATCTTCGACGGCGACTACGAGCCGATCGCCGGTGCCGACCTGCACCCGGTGGGCTTCGGCCTGACCTTCATCGACCACCTGACCCACAACCTGTACTTCGGCAACATGCAGCAGTGGTCGGACTACTACGAACGCCTGTTCAACTTCCGCGAGATCCGCTACTTCGACATCAAGGGCCTGAAGACCGGCCTGGTGTCCAAGGCGATGACCGCGCCGGACGGCATCGTGCGCATTCCGCTGAATGAATCGTCCGACCCGAAGAGCCAGATCAACGAGTACCTGGACGCGTACAAGGGCGAGGGCATCCAGCACATCGCCTGCTTCACCGAGAACATCTACGAGACCGTCGAAGCGATGCGCGCGCAGGGCGTGGACTTCCTCGACACGCCGGAGACCTACTTCGACGTGATCGACCAGCGCGTGCCGAACCACGGTGAAGACGTGGCGCGCCTGGCCAAGAACAAGATCCTGATCGATGCCGATCCGGAAACCCACCAGCGCAAGCTACTGCAGATCTTCACCCAGAACTGCATCGGCCCGATCTTCTTCGAGATCATCCAGCGCAAGGGCAACGAAGGCTTCGGCGAAGGCAACTTCACCGCGCTGTTCGAAAGCATCGAGCGCGACCAGATCCGCCGCGGCGTACTGTAACGTTCAACGGTAGCGCCGGGTCATGCCCGGCGCCTGCTCATCTGTAGAGCCGAGCCATGCTCGGCTGCTTTCCGTTCCGGTCTCGCCGTACCCAGGAGCCCCCATGTCCACCGCCATCACCGCCCGCGGCTACCAGTCCGGTTTCGGCAACGAATTCGCCACCGAGGCCGTCGCCGGCGCGCTGCCGGTCGGGCAGAACTCGCCACAGAAGGTGGCCCACGGCCTGTACGCCGAACAGCTGACCGGCACCGCCTTCACCGCGCCGCGCGGCAGCAACCGCCGCAGCTGGCTGTACCGGATCCGCCCGGCGGTGACCCATGGCGAGTTCACCCCGTTCGCGCAGTCGCGGTTGCAGTGTGATTTCGGCGCACAGCCGGCCTCGCCGAACCAGCTGCGCTGGAGCCCGCTGCCGCTGCCGGAACTGCCGACCGACTTTGTCGAAGGCCTGTACACGATGGGTGGCAACGGCTCGCCCGACGCGCATGCCGGCGTGGGCATCCATCTGTATGCGGCCAACCGCGACATGGTCGGCCGCTACTTCTACGATGCCGATGGCGAGCTGCTGATCGTGCCGCAGCTGGGCGGCCTGCGCCTGCTGACCGAGCTGGGCGTGATCGAGATCGAGCCGCAGCAGATCGCGGTGATCCCGCGCGGCGTGCGCTTCCGCGTCGAACTGCCCGATGGCCCGAGCCGCGGCTATATCTGCGAAAACTACGGTGCGCTGCTGAAACTGCCGGACCTCGGTCCGATCGGGTCCAATGGCCTGGCCAACCCGCGCGACTTCGAAACTCCGCACGCGGCGTTCGAGGATATCGATGGTGATTTCGAGCTGATCGCCAAGTTCGAGGGCCGCCTGTGGCGCGCGCCGATCGACCACTCGCCGCTGGACGTGGTGGCCTGGCATGGCAATTACGCGCCGTACCGCTACGACCTGCGCCGCTTCAACACCATCGGTTCGATCAGCTACGACCACCCGGATCCGTCGATCTTCCTGGTGCTGCATTCGCCCAGCGACACGCCCGGCACCAGCAACATGGACTTCGCGATCTTCCCGCCACGCTGGCTGGTGGCGCAGAACACGTTCCGTCCGCCGTGGTTCCATCGCAACATCGCCAGCGAGTTCATGGGCCTGGTGCATGGCGCCTACGATGCCAAGGCCGAAGGCTTCGTGCCGGGTGGCGCATCGCTGCACAACTGCATGAGCGGCCACGGCCCGGACGCGCCGACCTTCGACAAGGCCTCCAATGCGGACCTGTCCAAGGCCGATGTGATCAAGGACACGATGGCTTTCATGTTCGAGACCCGCGCAGTGATCCGCCCGACCGCACAGGCGCTGGCCGCCGGCCATCGCCAGGGCGATTACCAGCAGTGCTGGAACGGCCTGCGCAACAACTTCCGCTGATCCGGAAAAGGGGACGGAGGAGATTAAGTCGCAAACAGCACACCTGTGTTCGAAACGACTTAATCCCCTCCGTCCCCTTTTTCTTCAGGCGGCCTCGACGAACGCGTCGCAATGCTCCAGCGGCAGCGCTTCCAGCAGGCGCTGGCGTACGCGCTGGCAATAGCCGTCCGAGGTCAGCCCGGGCAGCATCTGCATCGCCGACTGCAGCCGCTGCAGCACCTCGTCTTCCGCACGCGCCTGCTGCAGGTCGCGGAACAGTGCAGCCGCCTGCGGGTGGCGCTGCATCTCCAGGATGCCCAGCACATAGATGCGCGCGGCCACCAGCGAGCGGCGGCGTTCGACCGCGGGTGCAGCAAGTGCTGCAGGTGCGGCTGCCGGCGGTGTGGGCACCGGCGCTACCGCGGTTGCGGGCGACGGTGCTGGGACGCCAGTGCTCAGGTACCCCGCCTGCACAAGCTGGATGACCATCGCAGGTGCGTCCTGGCCGAGCAGGCCGGTCAGGTCGGCAATGGTGCGCTGGCCGTCGCACAGGATCAGCAGCCGTCGCTGGCGCATGTCCAGCGGCGCGCGGTGGGCCTGCAGCGCGGTTCGGGCGAGATCGGTCTTGCGCGGTTGCATGGAAGGGACGGCCAGATCGGTGCTCGCCGAGCCTGAACGAAGGCGATGAAACCGCGATGACAATGCAGCGCCTGCACACAGGATGGGCTAGCGTGCAGCCACCTTCGTGCCAGGGAACCGCACCGATGAAGCACCTTCCGCTTGCTGGTCTGTTGCTCCTTTCGCTCACCGCCTGCGGCGGCCAGGACAAACAGGGGGCGGCCGGCAGCGGCAGCGATACCCCGGCCGAAACCGCCTCGGCGACCGGGCCCGCGCAGTCGACGGATCCTGATCTGGCAGCCCGTCCAGCCAATGACCGCCGCGAGGACAGTCCCGCGCACCTGGAGGGCTTCGCCGGCGCGAAGCTGGGTGCCGGCATCGCTGAGGTCCGCAGTGGCTTCGGCGCGCCGTTGCAGGGGCTGGGCACCGATGCCAGTGGCAAACCGCTGCCGGTCGACGACAGCAACGATGGCTGCTATTTCCTGCGACCGCAGAATGCCGAAGACCCGCGCCTGATGATCGAGGGCCGCAAGCTGGTGCGCTACGACGTGCGCAGCGCCGCCATCATCGCACCGGGCGGCGGCAAGGTCGGCATGACCCTGGGCGAGCTGCAGGTGCTGTACCCCGAGCGCGGTGACGTCGGCCCCGACAAGTACGACGAGAAGGCCCAGCACCTGCGCGTGCGTCCGGCGCAGGAGGGTGGGGCGGTGATCGACTTCGCGCTCGGTGCGGACGGCCGGGTCGGCGCGTGGCGGGTCGGGCAGACCCCGCAGGTCGATTATGTGGAAGGCTGTGGCTGATCCTTGATCTACGGCCCAGCCATGCGCGCGGGGCCAGCGTAGAATCGCGCCACGACCGCTGGGGGAGTGCTCGATGATCGCCATTGCCATTGCCTGGTTCCTGCTCGGCCTGCTGTTGCTGGCGCTGGGCGGGGACTCCATCGTCAAGGCCGTGTCCGGCCTGGCGCAACGTTTCGGGGCCAGTCCGTTCACGGCTGGCCTGTTGCTGCTCGGCGTGACCACTTCGCTGCCGGAACTGGCGGTCAACGCGCGCGCGCTGGCGGTCGGTCAGCCGGAGCTGGCGCTGGGCAACGCGGTGGGCAGCAGCATCGTCAACCTGGGCCTGACCCTGGCCGTGGCGGCCATGGCTGTGCCACTGCTGCTGCGCGCGCGCCTGCAGACGGTGCTGTGGTGGTCGCTGCTGGCGGCCGGCGTGCTGCTGATCCTGTTCGGTCTTGATGGTGGCCTGGCGCGCTGGGAGGGCGGCGTGCTGCTGGCCGGCTTCATCGTGGTGCAGGTGCTGCTGCTGCGCCGTGGTCGCAGCGAGAGTGCGGAGGTGCAGGCAGCCATCGCCGAGTCCGCACTCAGCCGCACCAGCCTGCCGTTGAATGTACTGCGGGTGCTGATCGCCGCGCTGGCCCTGTACTGGGGCGCACGCCTGGTGGTGGGGGCCGCAGCGGACTTCGGTACTGCACTGGGTTGGACGCCGCTGCTGGTCGGTCTGCTGCCGGTCGCGATCGGTACCGCGCTGCCGGAGGTGGCAACCGCGATTGCTGCCGCACGCCGTGGTCATGGCGACATGGTGCTGGGCCACGTGCTGGGTTCCAGCGTGGTCAACCTGTTGCTGGTGATTGGTGCGATGGCCGTACTGCAGCCGCTGGCCCTGCCGGCCTCGTTCGTGCGCCTGGAACTGCCGGCGCTGCTGGCCTTCGCACTGGTGCTGTACCCCATGCTGCGCGGCGACCTGAAGATCAGCCGCGGCGAAGGCGCGATCCTGCTGGTCGCGTTCGCGGGCTGGTTCGTGCTGGAGCTGCTGCTGGTGGGCGCACCGGCGTTGTAGATCCACGCCATGCGTGGATGCGGTTGGTTCCGTGCCGACCAAGGTCGGCACCTACCGGTCACCTCGCCGATGATGCGGTAGCTGCCAACCTTGGTTGGCACTCAGGGAAACAAAGCGCCGA
>NZ_JASJSQ010000008.1:0-23503 GCF_030236855.1 Stenotrophomonas maltophilia group sp. Smal13 | reverse complement strand
GGTAGCTGCCAACCTTGGTTGGCACTCAGGGAAACAAAGCGCCGACCAAGGTCGGCCTCTACCGGGCATTGCGGTCGGTAGATCCACGCCATGCGTGTATGCGGTTGGCTCCGTACCGACCAACGGTCGGCACCCACCGGTCCACCCACCGATGATCCGGTAGCTGCCAACCTTGGTTGGCACTCGGGGAAACGAAGCGCCGACCAAGGTCGGCCTCTACCGGATTCACCGGTTCTGCGTGGTTTCTTCTTCCCGCACCGGTTCCGGCGGCGGCAGCTGCTCTTCGGCGGCCGGTTCGTTGCCGGGCAGGCTGGGGCGGGTTTCCATCAGCAGCGACAGCGCGGCCTTGGCCATCATGTGCGCGCTGATCGGTGCGGTGATGAACAGGAACACGGTGATCAGCAGCTCGCGCGGCTGCGGGTCCTGGCCGAGGAAGATGTGGTAGCACACCGAGCACACCAGCACGCAGCCCACGCCCAGCGTGCTGGCCTTGGTCGGTGCGTGCAGCCGCTTGAAGAACGTGGACAGCTTCACCAGGCCCAATGCACCGACCAGGATGAAGAAGCAGCCGAACAGCAGCAGGATCGACAGGCCGATCTGGATCGCGGTGATC
This sequence comes from Stenotrophomonas maltophilia group sp. Smal13, assembly GCF_030236855.1. Lineage (NCBI taxonomy): Bacteria > Pseudomonadati > Pseudomonadota > Gammaproteobacteria > Lysobacterales > Lysobacteraceae > Stenotrophomonas > Stenotrophomonas maltophilia group sp. Smal13. The sequence continues at coordinate 22,890 of NZ_JASJSQ010000008.1, read as the reverse complement.
ATTCGACGATGTCCCGGCGCAGCACGAACTTGCTCAGCACCACGGTGCTGCCGAAGCCGAGCATGGCGATGATCAGCGCCGCCTCGAAGTAGATCGGCGAGTTGAGGTACATGCCGAACAGCATCAGCTCGGCAATCGCGGTCACCGACAGCGTGTCCAGCGCGAGGATGCGGTCGGGCACGGTCGGCCCGCGCAGCAGGCGCCAGGTGGCCAGCAGCATGGCCAGGCCGACCACGTGCATGCACACCACCAGGGTGGTCTGGATGACTTCAAAACCGGTCATGGGAAGATCTCCATCAACGGCGCCTCGTAACGGCGCTTGATCGTATCGATCAGGTCCTGTGGGTCCTCCAGGTGCAGCACGTGCACCAGCAGGAACTTGCGGTCGTCACTGAGCGCGGCCGAGACCGTGCCCGGGGTCAGCGTGATCATGCTGGTCAGCGCGGCGATGCCGTGGATGTTGGCGATGTCCAGCGGCAGCCAGATGAAGCCCGGATGGATGTTCTTCTCCGGGCCCAGCACCTGCACGGCGACGCGGATGTTGGACATCAGGATGTCCCACAGGGTCACGCACAGCAGCTTGGGCAGCGGGCGCAGGGTACCGATGCGGGCGAACTCGCGGTCCAGGCGCGCGGCGAACAGCGGCACCACCACGCCCAGCACCAGCCCCAGCACGAACTGGCCGAGGGTGAAGCTGTCGGACATCAGCAGCCAGAACGCCACCACCATGATGCTGAGCATCGGCGAGGGAATGACGCGACGGAACAGGGAGCGCTGGGCGGTCATGGCTGGCGGATCTCCGGCGTGGTCGCGCGCAACTGCTGCACGTACTCGCTGGGGTGCAGCAGCTGTGCGGCGGTGGCGTCGGTGTAGCGCATCAGTGGCGCGGCGGCCAGTGTCATGCCGATGCCGTAGGCCAGCAGGATGCAGGCCGCGTACAGCTCGACCCGGCGCAGGCGTGCCTTGCGCGGCTTCGGTGCATCGGCCTCGACCGGCGGCACGCGCCAGAACAGGCGGATGCCGCCACGGGTCAGGCCCATGATCACCAGCAGGCTGCTTACCAGCACTGCCGTCCACACCGGGGCGGTGTACTGCGCCGGCATGCCGGCCAGCAGTGCGGCCTTGGCCAGGAAGCCGGACAGCGGCGGCAGGCCGGCCACGGACACCGCGCCGATCAGGAACAGCACCGCCGGCGTTTCCTTGCCCGGCATCGGCGCGACCACTTCCTTGCGGTCGCTGGCGCCACCGCGGCGGCGGCGGATCAGGTCGGCAATCAGGAACAGTGCGGCGGCGACGAAGCTGCTGTGTGGCAGGTAGTACAGGCCGGCGGACAGCACCTGCGGCGTGCCTACCGAGAAGGCGATGAACAGCGTGGCCGCCGAGACGATTACCAGATACGAGATCAGCACGCGCAGGCGGGTCGCGGCCAGCGCACCGAGGCCGCCAAGCACCAGCGTTGCCACGCCGGCCCACAGCAGCCAGTCGCGGCCATAGCCGGCCATCGCACCGGCATCGTCGCCGAACCACAGCATCTGGATGCGCAGCACCGAGTACAGGCCGACCTTGGTCATGATCGCGAACAGGGCGGCCACGGCGGCCGGTGCGCGCGAATAGGCTTCCGGCAGCCACAGGTACAGCGGCATCAGTGCAGCCTTGGCGCAGAACACCAGCAGCAACAGGCCCATCGTGGCCTTTACCAGCGTCAGCTGCGCCGGCGGCACCTCGGCAATGCGCTGCGACAGCTCGGCCATGTTCAGCGAGCCCAGCGAGGCGTACAGCAGGCCCAGTGCGATCAGGAACAGGGTCGAGGCGGTGACGTTGAACACCACGTAGTGCAGGCCGATGCGCATGCGCAGGCCGCGGCCGCCACTGAGCAGCAGGCCGTAGGAGGCGATCAGCATCACCTCGAAGAACACGAACAGGTTGAAGATGTCGCCGGTCAGGAATGCGCCATTCAGGCCGACCAGCTGGAACTGGAACAGTGCATGGAAGTGTGGTGCGCGACGGTCCCAGCCCGAGCAGGCATGCAGCAGGCAGGGAATGGCCAGCAGCAGGGTGGTCAGCAGCATCCACGCCGACAGCCGGTCGGCCACCAGCGCGATGCCCAGACGCGACGGCCAGTCGCCGAGCAGGTAGACGTTGATCTCACCAGTGGCGGTGGCGGCAAACAGCAGGCCCACCGCCAGCGCCAGCGCCGACAGCGCAGTCCAGGCCACCGCGCGCTGCACCTTGGGGCCATACCGGCGGTGTTCGACGAACAGCGACAGTGCAGCACCCAGCAGCGGAATCAGGATGGGCAGGATCACCAGGTGGTTCATGCGCGGTCCTCGCCCTGGCGCGGCAGCACGCTCTCATCCTGCAGGTCGTCATCCGGCTCGTGGGCGTCCACATGATCGCTGTGGTTGTCGCTGCGGCTGCGCATGGCCAGCACGATGCTGACCGCGGTCATCGCGAAGGCGATCACGATCGCGGTCAGCACCAGCGCCTGCGGCAGCGGGTCGGTGTAGTTGCCGAGGTGGCTGTCCACGCCTTCCTGCAGCACCGGCGCCTTGCCCAGCACCACGCGGCCACCGGCGAAGATCAGCAGGTTGGTCGCATAGGACAGGAAGGTCATGCCGAGGATCACGTCAAAGCTGCGCGCACGCAGCAGCAGGTAGACGCCGATCGCGGTCAGCACGCCGATCGCGGTAGCCAGGGCCAGTTCCATCAGTGCATCTCCCCGGTGCGTGCCGAACGGCGTTGCAGGTCGATCTCACCCTTGCGGGCGGTACGGGTACGCGACGGCTTGATCGTGCCCATCATCGACAGCATCAGCATGGCGCCACCGAACACCACCAGATAGACGCCGATGTCGAAGCCGATCGCACTCGCCAGCGGCACGTCGCCGATCAGCGGCAGGTGCAGGTCGAGGTGGCCGCTGGTCAGGAACGGCACGCCGAACAGCATCGACGCGCTGCCGCTGAGCAGGGCGATCAACAGGCCCATGCCGATGCAGCGGATGTAGTCGAAGCCGAAGCGCGACTCCACCGACGCGGTGCCCTGGATCACGTACTGGATCAGCAGCGGCACCGCCAGCACCAGGCCGGCGATGAAGCCACCGCCCGGCGCGTTGTGGCCGCGCAGGAACAGGAAGATCGATACGGTAAGCGTCAGCGGGAACATGATCTGCGCCAGGTCGGCCGGCACCGGCAGCTTGATCGGCGGGCCGGGCATGATCTGCTCCGGCGCCATCCGCGTGCGACGCAGCAGCGCATGCACCACCAGTGCGGCGATGCCGAACACGGTGATCTCGCCGAAGGTATCGAAGCCGCGGAAGTCGACCAGGATCACGTTGACCACGTTCTGGCCGTAGGCCTCGGGCAGGGCGCGGGCGAGCAGCTCGCCGGCCATGGTGTTCGGCGGCAGCGTCATCGCCGAATAGGCCAGTGCACCCAGGCCGGCGCCGGCGATGATCGCGATCACCGCATCGCGGCGCTTGCGCCAGCGCGGCCGCTCCGGCCCGGACTGCGCGGGCAGGTAGTTCATGCCCAGCAGCATCAGCACCAGGGTCACCATCTCCACCAGCAGCTGGGTCAGCGCCAGGTCCGGTGCGGACAGGAACACGAAGGTCAGCGCCACCATCAGGCCGACGCCGCCAACCAGCAGCACTGCCAGCAGGCGCTGCTTGTAGACACGGAGGGTGGCAACGGCGCAGGCCATCATCACCAGCCACAGCACCCAGCCCAGCAGCGGGATCGGCTGCGGCGCGGTCCAGTTCGGCGAGGCCGGGTTGGCCACGAACGGCGCGGCGGCGACCGCGATCGCCACCAGCACCAGGCCCAGCAGCATGCGCTGCAGGCTGCCATTGGCGATGCCGTTGGTCAGGCGCATGGCCAGCGCGGAAAGGGCATCCAGCTGCGCATGGAACACGTTGCGGCCGGTGGTGCGGGTTTCCACCCCGTGCAGGTTGATCAGCTTGCGCAGGCCAAAGTACAGCGCCACGCCACCGACCACGCCGATCGCGCTCATCGCCAGCGGCAGGTTGAAGCCGTGCCATACGGCCAGGCTGTACTCGGGCATGGCGTTGCCGAGGATCGAGGCCGCAGCGGCATGCAGCACTGGCGCCACGGTCAGTGCCGGGGCGATGCCCACCGCCACGCAGATCACCACCAGCAGTTCCACCGGCACCTTCATCCAGCGCGGCGGCTCATGCGGCACGCGGTCGAGGTCGTGCGGGCCGGGGCCGAAGAAGGTGTCGTGCACGAAGCGCAGGCTGTAGGCCACGCCGAACACACCGGCCAGCAGCGCCGCGATCGATACGGCCGTGCGCATCGCGCCCGGGCCGCCACCGGCGGTCAGCGCTTCGGCGAACAGCATTTCCTTGGACAGGAAACCGTTGAGCAACGGGATGCCGGCCATCGCCAGCGAGGCGATGATCGCCAGCGCGCTGGTGAATGGCATCAGTTTGCGCAGGCCACCCAGCTTGCGCATGTCACGGGTGCCGGTTTCGTGGTCGATGATGCCGGCGGCCATGAACAGCGAGGCCTTGAAGGTGGCGTGGTTGAGGATGTGGAACACGCCGGCCACCACCGCCATCGGCGTGGACAGGCCGAACAGCAGGGTGATCAGGCCCAGGTGGGAAATGGTCGAGTACGCCAGCAGGCCTTTCAGGTCGTGCTGGAAGATCGCATTCCAGGCACCGATCAGCAGGGTCAGCGCGCCGATGCCGCTGACCGTGTAGAAGAACAGGTCGCTGCCGGCCAGCGCCGGGTGCAGGCGCGCCAGCAGGAACACACCGGCCTTCACCATGGTGGCCGAATGCAGGTAGGCCGAGACCGGGGTCGGTGCCGCCATTGCGTGCGGCAGCCAGAAGTGGAACGGGAACTGCGCGCTCTTGGTGAAGATGCCGGCCAGCACCAGGAACAGTGCGTACGGGTACAGCGCGCTGGCGCGGATCTGCTCGCCGGCGGCCAGCACCACGTCTAGGTCGAAGCTGCCGACGATGCGGCCGATCAGCAGCACGCCACCGAGCAGGGCCAGGCCACCGCCGCCGGTGATCACCAGCGCCATGCGTGCGCCTTCGCGGGCATCCTGGCGGTGCGACCAGAAGCCGATCAGCAGGAACGAGCTGATGCTGGTCATTTCCCAGAAGATCATCAGCAACAGCAGGTTGCCCGACAGCACCATGCCCAGCATGGCGCCCATGAACAGCAGCAGGTAGCAGTAGAAGCGGTGGGCGTTGTCCTGCTGGCTCAGGTAGTAGCGCGCATACAGCACCACCAGCGCGCCGATGCCGAGCACCAGCCCGGCGAACATCCAGGCCAGCCCGTCCAGGCGCAGGGTGAAGTCCAGACCGATCTGCGGCAGCCAAGGGACCATCGTCCGCACGACCTGGCCGTCGAGCACCGACGGGGTCAGCCAGCCGAGGATGGCCAGTCCGCCCAACGGCGCCAGCGCCGCCAGCCAGGCAGCAGTCGAGCGCGAACTACGGAGGAAGGCCGCAACAGCCGCTGCCATCAGGAACGGCAGGGCCAGCAGCAGGGGCAGGCTGGGGAGCATGCAGGGAATCCATGATTCACGAGCAGGTCAGGGAGGATAACAGGCTGCGAAATGTCGCCGAAACCCATCGAACAGCGATCAATTGCATGTAACGTCCGCTGATTCATTTTTTCTGCAGCGCAGCATCACGTTGCTGCGGTCCCTCCCCGGTTGCCCTAGGGGGACACCCTACGCCCACGCAGGGAGACCGCAGGCCCTGTCGCACAGGGGCTGCCGTCGACGGGCGGGAGGTGGGGAACGGATCACCGGTGCAGGCTGGCAGGGCCGTCGTGGAGTGCGGGTGACGGAATCTGCCCGTTCAGGAAACGAGGGGCACCGTCGGCCACGGGCAGGTCAGTAGCGCCAGTCGAGCTTGCGGTAGAACTTGGCCATCACCCAGGCCGGGCCGATCAGCAGGTAGGTCAGGTCGGTCAGGAAGCTGGGCTTGCGGCCCTCGAACTTGTGACCGATGAACTGGGCGATCCAGGCCACAACGAATACACCCACCGCCAGCCAGAACAGGTTATGCAGGCCGATCTCGGCCTCCAGCAGCCTGCACAGGCAGCCGAACACGAAGAACTGGATGAGCATGCCGATGCCCAGCGGGCGCGACAGCTTGTTGTAGAAGCACCAGGCGCTGAACATCGCGAACGCCGACCAGATGCCGTACTGGAACCAGGTGATCAGCGGCGGCAGGCACCACAGCAGGGCCACCACCGACCACAGGATTGCCGGCACCGCCACCACGTGGATGCGCTGGTTGATGACATTGCGGTGGTCGTCGGAGTAGCTGGCGAAATAGCGGTCGATCGGCCGCGCAAGCTCGGTGGATGTCTGCATGCTGCGTTGCTTCCTCGGACAACGGTAGTGCCGGCCGCTGGCCGGCAATCCAGAGCATAGCCGAGTTCGCGAGGTTGCCGGCCAGCGGCCGGCACTACCCCCAGGCAACCGTCAGTAGAGCCAGGCCATGCCTGGCTGCAGGTTCGCGAGGTTGCCGGCCAGCGGCCGGCAGTACCGCATTCAGAACGCCCCCAGCCAGACCGGCGGGGGGCGCAGGGCATCAGTCGACGCTGATCCCGGCCAGGCGCTGCAGCGCCTCGGCGTACTTGGCGCGGGTGCGCTCGATGATCTCGGCCGGGATGGTCGGGCCCGGGGCGGTCTTGCCCCAGTCCAGCGTCTCCAGGTAATCGCGCACGAACTGCTTGTCGTAGCTCGGCGGGCTGGTGCCCACTTCGTACTCGTCGGCCGGCCAGTAACGCGAGGAATCCGGCGTCAGCATCTCGTCCATGATGTACAGGCGGCCATCGGCGTCGGTACCGAACTCGAACTTGGTATCGGCCAGGATGATGCCGCGCTCGCGGGCGTACTCGGCGGCGAACTTGTAGATGCGCAGGGTGGCATCGCGCACGCGCTCGGCCATCTCGGCACCGACCTGCTTCACCATCGCATCGAAATCGATGTTCTCGTCATGGTCGCCCACGGCGGCCTTGGTCGAGGGGGTGAAGATCGGCTCGGGCAGCTGCTCGGCCTGGCGCAGGCCGTCGGGCAGGTCGATGCCGCTGACCTTGCCGGTGCGCTGGTAGTCCTTCCAGCCGCTGCCGATCAGGTAGCCGCGGGCGATCGCTTCCACCGGCACCGGCTTCAGCTTGCGGGTGACCACCGCGCGCTTGGCGTACAGGGCCGGGTCCACGCCTTCGGGCAGCACGCTGGCCACGTCGATGCCGGTCAGGTGGTTGGGCATCAGGTGCGCGGTCTTGGCGAACCAGAAGTTGGAGACCTGGCAGAGCATCTCGCCCTTGCCCGGAATCGGGTCGGGCAGGACCACGTCGAACGCCGACAGGCGATCGGTGGCCACCATCAGCAGGTAGTCGCCCGGCGGGGTCCCTGCTGGCAGCCGCTCGCGCGGGATATCGAACACATCACGCACCTTGCCGCGATGGCGCAAGGGCAGGCCGGGGAGATCGGATTGCAACAGCGTGGTTGGCACGGGCACTCCTGGGGCGTTGTCGATACGGCTGCTGCCCAACGGACCCGGCGGGCCCGCTGACCAGCGGGCGGCCTAGTGTAAAGCCGTCCGGGCCCGCTGTGACGTAAAATGAGCGTCCATTTCGTCGGTCGACCCCGGAGCGCCATGCGCTGGTACGGAAAACTGCTCGGATTCATCGCCGGCGCCCTGCTGTTCCGGCCCAATCCGCTGTTCGGCGCGGTGGTCGGCCTGTTGATCGGCCACGCCTTCGATTCGGACTGGTTCCGCCTGAACAAGGAGAACCCGTACCGGGAGCTGGGGCTGACCTCCGAGGCCACCGATGCCGAGGTCGAGCGCGCCTACCGCAGGCTGATCTCGCAGTACCACCCCGACAAGCTTGGCGGCGCCGCCCCCGAGCTGCAGCAGCAGGCCGAGCAGAAGTCGCGGCGGATCAACGCCGCCTACGACCGCATCAAGACCCTGCGCAAGCGCTGACCCTCTTTCCTACCGTTGCAAGGCCCGGCCATGTCCAACTGCCTCATCGCCCCCTCCATCCTGTCCGCCAACTTCGCCCGCCTCGGCGAGGAAGTCGACAACGTCCTCGCCGCCGGCGCGGACTGGGTCCACTTCGACGTGATGGACAACCACTACGTGCCGAACCTGACCATCGGCCCGATGGTCTGCCAGGCGCTGCGCAAGCACGGCGTGACCGCGCCGATCGACGTGCACCTGATGGTCGAGCCGGTGGACCGCATCATCCCGGACTTCGCCGAAGCCGGTGCCACCTACATCAGCTTCCACCCGGAAGCGAGCCGCCACGTGCACCGCACCATCCAGCTGATCCGCTCGCTGGGCTGCAAGCCGGGCATCGTGCTCAATCCGGCCACCCCGGTGGACATCCTCGACTGGGTGCTGGACGACCTGGATCTGGTGCTGCTGATGTCGGTCAACCCGGGCTTTGGCGGCCAGGCCTTCATTCCCTCGGCGCTGGACAAGCTGCGCGTGGTGCGCAAGATGATCGATGCCAGCGGCAAGGACATCCGCCTGGAGATCGACGGCGGCGTGAAGGCCGACAACATCGGCGAGATCGCCGCTGCCGGTGCCGACACCTTCGTTGCCGGTTCGGCCATCTTCAACGCCAAGACCAGTTACCAGGACGTGATCGCGCAGATGCGCGCGAATGTCGCTGCGGCACGCTGACAAAAAAGGGACGGAGGGGATTAAGCTCGCCTGATTCCCTCCGTCTCCCTTTTCCGCCCATGGCTCTGTTGAACATCCGTCCGGCCACTGTGGCCGATGCCGGCCTGATCCTGCATTTCATCCGCGAACTGGCCATCTACGAGAAGGCCGAGCATTCGGTGCAGACCGATGAGATCGGCATCGCCGAGAGCTTGTTCGGTGCCGATGCCACGGCGCGCGCGCTGATCTGCGAAGCCGACGGCGAGCCCATTGGTTACGCCGTGTATTTCTACAACTACTCCACCTGGTTGGGCCGCAAGGGCATCTACCTGGAAGACCTGTATGTCAGCCAGGAAAAGCGCGGCGCAGGCGCCGGCAAGGCGCTGCTGAAGTACATCGCACGCCAGGCCGTGGCCGAGGGTTGCGGTCGTTTCGAATGGTCGGTGCTGGACTGGAATACCCCGGCCATCGAGTTCTACACCGCCGCTGGCGCCACGCCGCAGGACGAGTGGACCGTGTACCGGCTGCAGGGCCAGGCATTGCACGATTTCGCCAACGGTTGAGGCGAAGTGCATCCACGCATGGCGTGGATCTACCCACCGGGTGTGTGCGAACCGCAACACTGTGGGTGCGAACCGCAGCCTGGTGGGTGCGAGCCGCAACCCGGTGGGTGCGAACCTTGGTTCGCACTCCCTACGCACCAAAAAAAAGCCACGCCAATCACTGGCGTGGCTTCGCTGCATGCGTGGGAGGCTGATCCTGCCTCCATCCGTCGTCCCTGCTATGGCCTTCCATTCTCCAGCAGCTGAATGACACCTGCGTGACATTCACTGCGGACAAACGGCGCATTGCTAGCCTGTGCCACCCCCGTCCTGGAAGCACCGCATGACCACCCCGCGCTGGCGCCTGATCCTCAACGGAAAATCCGCAGGCAATGACGAGCTGCGCGACGCGGTCGGTCATTGGCGTGGGCAGGGCGTGCAGCTGGAAGTGCGGGTGACCTGGGAAGACGGTGACGCCGAACGCTACGTGGCCGAGGCGATCGATCATGGCGTGGACGTGATCGTGGCCGCCGGTGGCGACGGCACGCTCAGCGCGGTGGCCGAGACACTGGCGCATCGTGAGGAGCCGGCAGATGCGTTGCCCTCGCTGGCGCTAATCCCGATGGGCACCGCCAACGACTTCGCGACTGCGGCCGGCATCCCGACCGAGCCGAAGGCGGCCTTGGCCTTGATCGGGCAGGCCACGCCGCATGCCATCGATCTGCTGCGCGTGGACGCCGATGGCACGCAATGGTGGTGCGCCAACCTCGCCAGCGGTGGCTTCGGCACGCAGGTGACGGTGGAGACCGATGCCGGCCTGAAGAAGATGCTGGGCGGGCTGGCCTACGTGATCACCGGCATTGCCAAGCTGGGGCGGATCGAGCCGATCCATGCGCGCCTGTCGGGCCCGGATTTCGCGTGGGAAGGCGACTTCATCGCGCTCGGCATCGGCAATGGCCGCCAGGCCGGTGGTGGCCAGCAATTGTGCCCGCAGGCGCTGATCGATGATGGGCAGCTGGACGTGACGGTGCTTCCGGAGCTGGAAGGTGAAGTCACCGCCACGCTCGGCCAGATGCTGAAGTCGGGCACCCAGGCCGCACTGGAACAGCTGGCAACGCGCGCGCGCCTGCCGTGGCTGCAGGTGGATTCCGAGCGCCCGTTGACGCTCAACCTGGACGGCGAACCGGTACAGGCGCGCCAGTTCCGCATCGCGTGCGTGCCGGGCAGGGTGCGGATGCACCTGCCCGTGGGCTGTGCCCTGTTGTCCGAGCCGCGCTGAGCCGGACCGGAAGTCCTACAACGGGGGGATGTCCTGCTCCTTCGCCGGGAAGCCGAATGCTTCGCGCTTCTCGCGGATGTACTGCGGCAGCGGCGGCCGGGCAATGCCGTGATCGATCAGCCACTGCTGGCACTTCTTCTGCCAGGGCAGCAGGTCCGGTGTGGTGATTTCCCAGTAGATGGCTTCGACCATGGCCATCCGATCGGGCGCGCCCGGTTGCGCCGATGACGGCGATGCAATCGTGGGGTCCGCGCCATGCTCAAGCAGCCAGTAGGCCTGCTCGAAGCCGCCACGGCCGGTGTACCAGCTGAGAACGGTATCGGCCTGGCCGATGTTGGATTCGTTGACGTGCGCGCCTCGCTCCACCAGCAGCTGGATGTTCTTCCACAGGTTGCCGGAAATGAAAGCCTGGAACAGCAGCGTTTCGGTGTTGGAGGTGCGCGTGTCCGGGTCGCCGCCATGATCCAGCAGCAGGGCCAGGTAGCGCGGATCGTCCATCTTCGCGGCATAGACCATGGCGTTGTTGTGGCGGAACGTCTCGCCGTCCAGCGTTTCAATACGCCGTGCATTCGGGTCGGCGCCGTTGTCGAGCATCGCGCGCAGGCCTTCCAGGTTCTGTGCGCGCAACGGCCACGCGATGAGCGGAATGCCATCCTGCTTCGAGAACTCCTTGTCGGGGTTCACGCCTTCGGTCTTGATCAGGCGCGTGATCGTCGCTGCATCACCCTGTTCGGCGGCGATGGCCAGTTCAAGTACCTTGCCCTCGAAATAGCGCTCCGCGCCATGTGAAGACGTGCGCGCGCAGGCGCTCAGCAGCATCAGCAGCATCAGCGCCAGGCAGGAAAATGGCGTAAAGGAACTGTGAGGGTGACGGTGCATGTGATCCCTTGACATGGACGCGTTCGGGGGATGATAGCGTTGGCCGTGGTCATTCCAGCAGGTCCTGGATGACCGTGTCTTCACTGATGAGCAATGGAGTCTGCCATGAGCGGTCACGATCCCGAGCAGCAGGAACGCCTGTTGCAGGCCCGCGCCAAGAGCGTCCAGGCGCAGCAGCACCTGGTCGAGCAACTGCAGGGAGGTGGACATGCCACCGAGGCGGCGCGCTTGCGCGAGACCTATCACGCCCGCGAGCTGGGTTCGCTTGCTGATGATGTGTATGCCTCGGCAAAGGGCAAAGGTGAGCCGCCGGTCGGGTGGACGCGAGCCAGTGCCGTGACCGACCCGGACACGCTCAAAGCGGCGGGCATCAGCCTGGGAGCGGCCGACCTGAAGAAGCTGATGCGGCCGAACGATTCGGGCTTCCGCGCAGAGATCTACATTCCGGACAAAAGGGTGTTCGGTGATGACGCCAAGCCGGTGCTGGTGTTCAAGGGATCAACGGGCGAAATCATCGATCCCCGGGCGAAAGGCGGGCGGCGTGAATCCGGAGGCGAGGATTTCCTCAACAATGGACGCCAGGGCGTAGGCATGCAGAGTGACTACTACGATCGGGCCATGGCACTGGCGAGTCGCTTGAAGACCTCTGGTACCCAGTTTGAACTCGCCGGTCATTCGCTTGGCGGCGGCATGGCCTCTGCCGCTTCGGCGGTTACCGGTGTACGTGCGACCACCTTCAATTCGGCCGGGCTGCATCCGGCCACCGCCGATCGCTACGCGAAATCCCACGGATTGCCGGTGTTCAACACGCGCGACACGGTGCACACCTACCAGACCTCGGGTGAAGTGCTCAACGATGTGCAGAATGGATTGAAGCGGCTCAACGAGCATCACCGGCAGGGCTTTGGCCTGTTGGCCAGCGAGACCAGCCAGCTGCTGCGTCAGCCCGGCGTGCAGCAGATGGTTACCCGCAAGCTGCAGGAGATGATGCCGGCGGGTGCGCAGACGGCCACGGCCCAGCTGGTTGACCAGCTGGCGTCGAAATCCGGGGCAGAGGCATTGCGCAATGTTCCGGTGGCCGCGGGCAGGATGGAACTGTTGCTGGACGCCAAGACCGAAGTGAACGGAAAGGTGGTGGATCGCCGCCATCGAGAAGCGCCAAGCCAGCTTGCCGAATACGGTGGCCCGCTGGCCGAGGTGCTGATCGCAGGTGCGCGCGGCATGCGTGCCGGACGGGTTGCCGGTGAACATGTCGAGCAGGTCGGCGCGCTGGCGGGCCGGGGCATGAGCTTGTCCGGCGTGGCCGTCGAGCGTGCGTCTACCCTGCAGGGAAATGCGATCGGCACCGTGGTCGACTACGGTGGCAAGAGCATGCGGGTGGGCATCGAAGGCGGTGCGACGGTCATTGCCAAGGGTCGCGAGCTGCAGGGTCTGGTCGAATCGGTCAGCCACCGCGTGCAGGCCAAGGGCAGTTACGGCTGGAACATCGGGGCCAGCGTGCTGGGTGCGCTCGGTGCCGACGACATGGCCAGACAGATGCGTGAGCACGGTGATGCGGCGCGCAATCAACACGAAACCAAGGCCCGTGAAGCCACCCGTGAAGCGGCGGCGGATGCCGGCCGCATCCGTGCCGGCGGCCATCATCTGGGCGGCCAGCTGCAGCAGGGCGTGCATGGCGTGGCCAATGGGCTGCGCAACGGCTATGCCGTGTACGGCGCGACTTTCCACATGGGCATGAACTGGAGCAGCCATCAGATCACCGGGCTGACCTCGCAGGCGCCGGCCGTGCTGGCCGGCACCGTCGGGCTGGGCGCGATGGCCAACAAGGGCATTGCCACCCACCTGCCCACGCCGGCACTGCCGCAGAACCTGGTCAACCTGGCCAAGACGTCGTGGGTGATCGGGCGCGGCAGTGCGACCATGGGGGAGTCGGTGGACCGGCATGGCATGAGCGAGACGATGAACCCCAGTCTCGACGCGGCAATCGCGAGCCAGGAGGCGGCCGCGCGCAAGCTGCTTGGACGGCCGCATGCGCAGCTGCAGGAGGGGGGCGCGAAGATACCCGCGCTGAACGATCCGGGGCACATCGATTTCCATCTGTTCAAGGGCGCGCAGACCGGCGTGCACGGCCTCGATGTGGCACATGGCCGCATCCCGAACCTGCAGAGCGATCAGCTGGCCGGGGCGTTGGCTGCGCAGGCCAAGCGCGAAGGGTTGCAGGCCATCTCCCATGTGCTGCTCAGTGACGACCGCACGCGGGCATTCGCGATCGACACCCCGGATCTGCAGGCGGCCCACCGCCGACATGCGCATGTGGACGTGGCGGCCGGCATGGCCCAGCCGCTGGCCGTGAGCACGGCGCAGGTTGACGCCCTGAACACCGGTCGCGAACAGGCGACGGCAGCCGGACTGGCCCAGCAACAGGGGCTGGAGGCCCAGGAGAACGCCCGGCGGATGGGCTAATGGCCGAATGAACCGCGACGCCGCGACGGGGTTCCCCTCCCGCCCCGGCTGCGATACAGTCAAGGGGTGTCCAGCCTGACGACCCCGCATACCCTTTCTTCCGCACGCCGTTGGTGGCGATGGTGGCCCGTTGCCGTCGTCCGCCCCCATAACGCTGTGTCCCGGAAGGAAAGTCGTCTTGAACTCGCACGCTCAGTTTCAGCTGCAGGCCGCTGAAGGCCACACCCATATTCCCGTCGTCCGTGAAGTGCTGTCCGACCTGGACACGCCGCTTTCGGTCTATCTGAAGCTCGCCGACGGCCCCAATACCTACCTGTTTGAATCCGTCGAAGGCGGCGAGCGCTTTGGTCGTTACTCGATCATCGGCCTGCCGGCGCGCCGCGTGTACGCCTTCCACGGCCACACGCTGACCGTGCGCGAGGACGGCCAGGTGGTGGACACCCGCGAGGTGGCCGACCCGTTCGCTGAAGTCGAGGCGCTGCGCAGCGCCCACTCGGTGCCGAAGCTGGAAGGCCTGCCGGGCTTCACCGGCGGCCTGGTCGGCTGGTTCGGTTTCGAGTGCATCGGCTACATCGAACCGCGCCTGGCTCCGCCGGCCGGCCGCGACGAGCTGGGCACGCCGGACATCCTGCTGCTGGACTCCAACGAGCTGGCGGTGTTCGACAACCTCAAGGGCCGGCTGTACCTGATCGTGCATGCCGACCCGCGTGTCGAGGGTGCCTTCGAGCAGGCGCAGGCGCGCCTGGATGCACTGACCGCCAAGCTGCGCGCGCCGGGTGCTGGTTATCCCGCACCGCTCAACAGCGATGTGCTGGACGAGTCCGATTTCGTCTCCGGTTTCACCCGCGAAGGCTTCGTCGATGCGGTCCAGCGCAGCAAGGAATACATCCGTGCCGGCGACATCTTCCAGGTGGTGCTGAGCCAGCGCCTGAGCGTGCCGTTCAAGGCGCGCCCGGTGGATGTGTACCGTGCGCTGCGTGCACTGAACCCGTCGCCCTACATGTATTTCCTCGATGTCGGCGACCTGCAGGTGGTCGGTTCCTCGCCGGAAATCCTGGTGCGTTTGCAGGATGGCGAAGTGACGGTGCGTCCGATCGCTGGCACCCGGCCGCGCGGTGCCACTGTCGAACAGGACCTGGCGCTGGAAGCCGAGCTGCTGGCCGATCCGAAGGAGCGCGCCGAGCACCTGATGCTGATCGACCTCGGCCGCAACGATGCTGGTCGCGTGTCCAAGGCCGGCACCGTGGAAGTGGGCGAGCAGTTCGTGATCGAGCGCTACAGCCACGTCATGCACATCGTCAGCGAAGTGACCGGGCAGCTGCAGCCGGGCCTGAGCTATGCCGACGTGCTGCGTGCCACCTTCCCGGCCGGCACGGTCAGCGGTGCGCCGAAGATCCGCGCGCTGGAAGTGATCCGCGAGCTGGAACCGATCAAGCGTAATGTCTACGCCGGCAGCATCGGCTACATCGGCTGGCACGGCGATGCCGATACCGCGATCGCGATCCGCACCGCGGTGATCAAGGATGGCCGCCTGTACGTGCAGGCCGGCGCCGGCATCGTCTACGACTCGGACCCGGACAAGGAATGGGACGAGACGATGAACAAGGGCCGCGCGCTGTTCCGCGCCGTCGCCCAGGCCGCCAAGGGCCTGTAAGCCTGCCTCGCCACGGCCGCTGCGCCGTGGTCGTTCCGCCGTTCCCGTTCAAGACAAGGAGTACCGCATGAAGCTGCTGAGCGCATTGCTGTGGTCGTCACTGCTGGCCACGATGGCCCCGTCTGCGTGGGCGCAGGCCAACACCATTCCCTCCCAGCCGCACCTGCTGGTGAAGGGCGAGGCGCGCCGCGAGGTGATGCCCGACCGGTTCGGCCTGCAGTTGAACATCGAAGAGACCGACATGGATGCCGACGCCGCGCGCCGCCGCGTGCAGGACAACGTCGCGCGCGTGCTGGCGCTGTTCAAGCAGCACAAGGCGGTGGAGGGCAGCGTGCGTGCGGACAATCTGCGGATCGGCCCGGCCACGCGCTATGAGCAGAACCGGCAGGTCTTCGTCGGCACCCGCGTGTCGCGCCAGCTGCGTGCCAGCTTCGCCAGCGTGAAGGCGATGCAGGACGTGCTGGGTGCACTGAAGGCCAACGAGAACCTGCAGGTCAGCAGCGTGGCCCCGACCTACTCGGGCGAAGTGGCGCTGCGGCGCGAACTCAAGGGTGAGGCCGCCGCGTCGACGCGCCAATCCGCGCAGGGCCTTGCCAATGCCTACGGCACGAAGCTGCGCGGGCTGTACAGCATCTCCGATGTGGCGCCGAACTTCGCCTATGGCGTGCAGGCGGGCAATTGGCCCAGAAGCGACGACATGGTGACACCGCCATCGCCGCCGTCACCTGCGGCGCAGATGGACATGATCGAGACCACCGGCTCACGCCTGCGCGAATCCATCGAAGCCGGCCCCATCACCTACACCGAAAACGTATACGCCATTTTCCTGATAAGCGACGGAACCTGACCATGTTGTGGATGATCGATAACTACGATTGAGGTCTACTGGCGTCTATCAACCTCCATGGAACAACTCTAAGTCTATGTTTTTAAAGGGTTGATCGTCCATCGAGCGATTCTGAAAGCTGGACAAATCCAGTGCTCATGTGTGTAATGGAGTGTGTAACGGGCCAAACTGGAGGCGTTATACACATGGCACTCACAGCACTCAATCTTCTCTCGGCGCGCAAAGTGGAAACGGCGCAGCCCAGGCCCAAGGTGTACCAACTCCGGGACGGAGGCAGCCTCTTTTTGCGCGTTCAGCCCAACGGCTCCAAGCTCTGGTGGTACCGCTACCGGCTGGGCGGCGCTGAACAGGTGTACTCAATCGGGGTGTACCCAAAGGTCACGCTGGAGGCAGCCCGTGCGGAACGGGACCGGGCAAAGGCGTTGGTCAAGAAGGGCCTCGACCCCATCGTGGAGAAAAAGGCGGCGATCGCCCTCCAGGCCGACACATACGAACGCACGTTCGAGACCGTTGCTCGGGAGTGGATCGTCAGCAATGCTCACTGGAGCGAGTACTACACCAACCAGGTCACCAGCTACCTTGAGAAGGATGTTTTCCCCCGGATTGGCAAGTTGCCGATCAGCAGCATCAGGGCTCCACATCTGCGCCCCATCATCAAGGATGTGGCGGCTCGTGGCGCGAAGACTGTGGCGATCCTCATCCGCCAGTGGTGTGGGCAAATCTTCAGTTATGCGGCTGCCCAAGGTCTCTGCGAATACGATCCTGCCGCCTTGCTCAAGGGACTGGTCAAGCGCCCTCAGGTCCGCCACAACCCTCCGTTGACATGGGCAGAGATCCCGGACTTTCTCAATCGTGTGGACAACGAAGGGGGTTACCAGACGACAGTCCTCGCCCTCAAGCTGATGGCTTTGACCTACGTGCGCACCGTAGAACTGCGCAAGGCCTCCTGGGAAGAGTTCGACCTGGACAACGCCATGTGGTCGATTCCGTCCGAGCGCATGAAGATGCGACGCCCCCATCTGGTTCCCCTGTCACGGCAGGCGGTGGCCGCTCTTAGGGAACTACATGCTCTAACTGGCGGCGGCAAAGTATTGTTCCCGAGCTACAGAAAGCCGGGACAAGTGATGTCGGCAACGACGCTCAATCAAGCACTCAAGCGCATGGGTTATGGCGGACGGTTTTCGTCCCATGGCTTCCGCTCGACCGCAACGACGATCCTTGGACTGTTGGGATATCCGGAGAAGCGGGTCGATCTTCAACTCGCTCATTCCAAAAAGAGCAAGGACTCATCGCGCGCGCCCTACGATCACACGAAGTTTGTGGAGTCCCGCAAGGTAATCATGCAGGACTGGGCTGACATCCTTGACTCATTGCAGGCAGGGAAACCCGTTGAAGGGGTCACGAAGGCGTTTGGCCCCATGTCGAAGCGTAGAACGGCGCTGCTCCGTGTCATAGAGCGCGAGTGATGTCTGCTGCTTGGCGAGTGGAATGCCTAATGCACGTGTAGCACCTTGAACTGAAGACGCAGAACGAGGACATTGGCACTCGACTAGGTTGGAGCATTCTTGGCGACCTGCAGTGCTCTGCGCTCGAACCGCTCTGAAACAACGTCGGCTTGTCCGCAGGGCCGCTGCAGGTGGGTCACGATCTCGTAGGGTCCGTCAGACAGCGGCCGTGTGTGAATGCCCCATCCCTGCGCATGCTCAATGCGCGATTGCGCGGATACCCCGACGCCGTAGCCGGCAGCGACCCATAGCGCGATCATCTCGAAGGAAGAGACACGCTGAATGTTCTGTTGACTCACCGCGGGAAGAGAAGGCAGCCGCTGATCCAGCAAAGGGCAATTCTCTGCAGGCCAGCGAAAGACGGAGTAGTCCAACAGTTCGGCGATCGTGAGCTTCGCCTGGTCAAGTAAGGGAAAGCGCAACGGCATGGCGACGGCCATGTTCTCGGTCCATAGAGGTTGGCTTTTCAGCGACGGATCGCTCGATCCTTCAAGCGTCATGCCCGCGTCGTAGCGGCCTTCCCGAAGTCCCGCAATCAAATCATCGGCTGTGACCTCATGAAACGAAATGGTGACTTCCGGCTCTTCCGCACGCTGCAACGCAAGCAATGCCGAAAGATGCGATGACGGTACGCCAGGCGCTATGGCAAGCCTGAAATTGGAAAAGGAAAACTGGCTGGTGGCGTCGTGCATGAGAGCCCCCACAAAGCGATCGGATCAAAAAGGCGAGCCACCATGATAGCCAAAAGAGATATCTTTAACGTGGTTAAATTCGGTCGATTGATCGACGCTTCTGGTGATGCAGAAGCGCAGCGTTCAACCGGGCCGCCCCCCTGGCACAACCACCTATGAAGCCGAGCCGGCACTGGCCTTCGGCCAAGCGGTGCGTGCTGCCCGCTTGGCGCAGGGAGTCGCTCAGGATGAATTCGCGTCCATGGCTGGTATAGCTCGCTCGCATATGGGCAAGATCGAGCGTGGGGAGCACATGCCCACGCTCGCATTGATACTGAAAATCTCCGCTGCCCTCAGCATAAGTGCGGCAGAGCTGATGAGTGCAACGGAACGCAATCTTCGTGCCGATGCCCAATCTTAAGTGGTGCGGTCCGTTGCGTCAGTCGCTCGAAGGGTCCCGGAGGCGGTCGATAAATCGCACCAGCGAAGCCGATGAGTTGCTGCTTTCGAGTCGAAGCAGGTAGGTGGTGATCACGGCTGTATCCAGCGCCAATGGACGGATCACCACGTCCGGTCGCTGGCTGACCGGAATCTTGGTCGCCGTCATGAAGCCCACGCCGTAGCCGGCACCGACCAAGGTGAGCATCATGTCCAGCGAGGAAACCTCCTCAACGACATTCAGTTTGTGTTCCTGGGTCTGCAGGAGGCGCGCCAACTCGCGGCAGTAGCCTTCGCACACCTGGGGATCGCACAGGACAAGAGGATGCCCCCGGAGTTCATGGAGTGGAACCTCCTTGTGGACGAGCAGTGCGTGCCGGGCTGGCAAGGCGACCACCAGCGGGTCCTGCCAGATAGGTTCGGCGACGATGCCATCACCGACGTCGGCGGTATGAGCGAATCCGATGCAGAAGTCGCCCGAGCGCAGGCCGCGCAACTGCTCGGCCAAAGGCACTTCGGACATCCGTATCTCGATCTCGGGTTCTTCGGCACGGCAACGGGCTAGAAACGCCGACAGCCGGGGATCGAGCGCGCCGTCGGATACGGCGATGCGCAGGCTGCCTCGCAAGCCCGCCGCGACAGCCTTGACGTTCTCGCGGGCCTGCTCCAGGACGGTGAATAGCCGGCGAGTGTCCTGCAGGAACACGGCACCCGCAGCGGTCAGTCGGGTGCCCCGGCGGTCCCGGTCGAAGAGCACAGCGCCTAACTCGTCCTCAAGCTCCTTGATGGCGCGGGACAGAGGAGGTTGCTCAATGTGAAGACGCTCAGCCGCCCGTGTGAAATGAAGTTCTTCGGCCAAAACGATAAAGCAACGCAGGTGCCGCAGTTCCATGAGCAATGTTCCTATTCAGGCGCTGACGACCTCCTTCTGTTTGCTCCACGCGATGCAGGTTGAAAACTTCTTTTAAGCGATGTTTTTTCATATGTTCTTGAGCATGAGATGTAGGCGTTCAACTTTTCCAAACGAGAGGCCGGGCTGTGTTTGACCGAGCATTCAAGAGCCCTGTTTATCCACGGCGCTAAGGTTCAATCTTTACAATGTCCCCAATGCCTTGTACGTATGCGAGTGCATAGGCCATCTCTCCAGAGGTTTGCGCATGCAAAAACATCAATGGTTGTCCGCGTGTTATCTCGTCACCTAAGCGCACCTGCAATTGAATCCCTGCGGCTGGACTCTCAGGCGCACCGGCCAATTTGGCTAAACGAGAAAGCTTACGGTTGTCGATGTGTACTGCTCGGCCTGAAGTGGTTGCCAAAAGCGGTTCGACATAGAGAGCTTGGGGCGGCTCACGAAATCCCCCCTGAGCCGCGCAGATTCTCTGAAATTTTTCCCACGCGCGGCCACTGCTGATCGTCTCATGAGCCAACCGAAGTCCCTCCCCTTCTTTGGCGACGCCGCCAAGCTCAAGCACCGCGCCCGCCACCAACGCCACGCGGTCACATAGGTCTTGCGGCGCATCCGCCTCGTTGCGCAATACGGCCAACACGTCGCGCGCCTCCAACGCCGGGCCGATACCTCTGCCGACAGGCTGATTCCCGTCTGTAAACAGGCAACGCAATACAAGGCCAAATGACGCGGCGACTTCCGAAAGGTGATGCGCAAGATGCTCGGCAGTTTCCCGGCTGCGGACTTTTGCGGTTGGCCCAACCGGAATATCGATCACGATGTGGGTCGCCCCTGCTGCAATCTTCTTGGATAACACCGAGGCAATCAGTTGTCCTTGCGTGTCGATATCCAGTTCACGCTCAATACGCACGAAGATGTCGTCCGCGGGGCTGAGGTGCATCGCGCCGCCCCACGCCACGCATCCACCCTCTTTCTCCACGACCTTTCTGAGCGTATCCAGGTCCAGGTCTACAGGAGCCAGCGTTTCCATGGTGTCCGCGGTGCCAGCGGGAGAGGTGATGGCGCGTGATGAGGTCTTGGGCATCACCAATCCATTGGCTGCGGCGATGGCAACCACCAACGGCGTGGTGCGATTTCCCGGTAATCCGCCCACGCAATGCTTGTCCACAACAATCGGAGCCTGCCATTGCAGGTGATCCCCGACATCGACCATCGCACGGGTGAGATGGATGGTCTCTTGCATATCCAGAGGCAGTACCGCCGTTGCGGTCAGGAAGGCCGAAAGTGCGACATCGGTATAGCGACCATCGACCACATCACGGACGATCGCCTGCAACTCCGTCGTTTGCAGTCGGTGGCCGTGAATTCGCGCACGCACGGCCGACAACGATTCGAGCAGCGGAGGATGCCGAACCTGCACAAGATCGCCCTCATGAATGTCCAGGGCATCCCAGGCGGCCTCGGACAGAGCGATCTGTCCGGTTTTGAGCAGATCGCTGTCGATTTGGTACAGTAGCGCTTGCACAGTGCGGTCGCCGGCAATGATCAGTACCTGTGACCGCGGTGCCAGCCCTTCGGCACGGCAGACATGGCAATCGGTACGCATCAAGACGACGGGTTGATGCTGGGCATGCAGTCGCATGCGCAATGCTTGCAAGGCGGGTGTCTGGGGCGTGATGCGGGCACTCACAGGGCGAACTCCTGGTTTTGCATGGGCACCGATGCGTGCCAATTGAGTTCGCGCTGGATACGTTCGCGCAGCGCCTCAGAGGCATCAGATTCACCGTGAACAATGAACACTCTTTCCGGCGCCTTGGTAAAGCCGCGCAGCCATCGCATCAGCTCATCGCTGTCGGCATGAGCCGACAACATCGCAAGCTCGGCGACCTCTGCCTTGATCGGCATCCAGCGTCCATGGATCTTGACTTCGCGAGCGCCCTCAAGCAGCTTGCGCCCGCGCGTACCTGCTGCTTGGAATCCAGAGAACAGCAGCGTGTTCTGATGGCTACCGCCAAACGCTTCTATGTGATGCAGCACGCGGCCGCCGGTGGCCATGCCGCTGGCGGAAATAATCACCTTGGGGTATCGATTCGCCGATAGCGCCTTGGACTCTTCAACGTCGCGCACGTATGTGACTTCTGAGAATGCCGTCTCGAAATCGTGTTGAGCGAGCTTGTGGTCGTCGGCATGGCGGTGCAGCAGCGCAGTTGCGCTGGTGGCCATGGGACTGTCCAGATAGACGGGCACGTTGCGGAGCCGACCGCGCTGTCGCAACAGCCATAGGTCATAGATCAACGACTGCGCGCGTCCTACGGCAAAAGCGGGAATCACTACGGTGCCTCCGCGGCGAGTCGTACGCTCGATGATGTCGCCTAGCGCTTCGACGGCATCGGAACGGTCATGATGACGATTGCCATAGGTGGACTCGATGATGATGTAGTCCGCTTCCGTGACGGGTTCAGGATCAGGCATGACCGCATCGTCATAGCGGCCCAGGTCGCCGGAGAACACCAAACGCTTGCCGCCGATGTCGATCTGCGCCGTCGCCGCTCCAAGAATGTGGCCGGCCCTGCGTAGAACCAGGCGTGCACCGCCCGGCAATACCGTCTCCTGATGCAGTGGCACGGGCTTGAACTGCAAGAGCGTGCGTTCGGCATCTCGGACCCGATACAGGGCAAGGGCTGGCTTGTGCTTGGAAAATCCCTTCCGGTTGGCGAACTCGGCATCCTTCTCCTGCAACCAAGCACTGTCGAGCAGGATGAGTTCGGCGACGTCCCGTGTGGCTGGCGTCGAGAAAATCTTCCCGCGGAACCCGTTCAGCACCAATCGGGGGAGATATCCACAATGATCCAGGTGCGCGTGCGTCAGTACAACCGCATCGATGTCCTTGGACTCAACGACAAGATGCTGCCAGTTCAGCTCGCGCAGGTTCTTCAGTCCTTGGAAAAGTCCGCAGTCGATCAGGATGCGGGTACTGCCATATGTGATGGGGTCTCCTCGTTTTCAGTGCAATAAGTGACGGTACGAAAAGCTAGCACTGGCG
>NZ_JASJSQ010000089.1:0-20213 GCF_030236855.1 Stenotrophomonas maltophilia group sp. Smal13 | reverse complement strand
GCCGACCGCGCTGATCACCGGTGGCGTGCATGGCTACGCGACCAGCGGCGTGCACGGCGCGCTGCAGTTCCTGGAACAGCAGGCCGAGCGTTACCTGGGCCGGCTGAACCTGATCGTGGCGCCGTGCGTCAGCCCGTGGGGCTACGAGCGCATCCAGCGCTGGAACCCGGATGCCATCGACCCGAACCGCAGCTTCCGTGACGGCGGCCAGATCGAGGAAGCCGCCGCGCTGATGCGCTGGGTGGCCGAGCGCAAGCCGAACCTGCTGGTGCACCTGGACCTGCACGAGACCACCGACAGCGACCTGCACGAGTTCGATCCGGCGCGCTGCGCCCGCGACGGCAAGCCGTTCGAGCGCGACACCATTCCGGATGGTTTCTACGTGATCGGCAACAGCGAAGATCCGCAGGCCGAGTTCCAGAAGGCATTGATCACCGCCGTCGCCCCGGTCACTCACATCGCCCCGGCCGACGCCGAAGGCAACCTGGTCGGCCTGCCGCTGCAGTCGCCGGGCGTGGTCTGGGGCGAGTCGCGCTCGATCGGCGCCTGCGCCGGCTTCACCGACGCGCGCTTTGCCACCACCACCGAGGTCTACCCGGACAGCCCGCGCACCAACCCGCAGGAATGCAACGACGCCCAGGTGGCGGCGGTGTGCGCAGGCCTGGATTTCGCCCTGACGAAGTAAGGCACGTGGGTGTGCAAGCGGACCCGGCAGGTTCCTGCACGATGCGCCGGGTCATAGGATCGATTGTCGGGTTACGATCGGGCGATGACCACGATCAAGATTCTGCTCCGGCCATCACTCGTGTCGGTCCTGGTGGCGACGACCGCACTCGGTGGATGCAAGCTGTCGGCGCTCGATCTGACGCCGCCGCGGGTGATCCAGCTGTCCTGCAGCAGCACAAGCGCCACGCCCCAGGCGCCGATGGTGTTGATCCTGGACTCCGGCCAGGCGTCGGTGGTCTGGGTCAACCGTCCGAGCGCGCGCGCGGGCAGGCTGGAGGTGGAGGCAAACGTGTATCGGCTGGATTTTCCGCCGGTCGCTGGCGCGGGCAGGCTGCAGGCGGTGATCAACCGCTACGACGGTAGAATGGCGTTGAGCGGGCCCGGCACAG
Source organism: Stenotrophomonas maltophilia group sp. Smal13 (assembly GCF_030236855.1). Classification (NCBI taxonomy): domain Bacteria; kingdom Pseudomonadati; phylum Pseudomonadota; class Gammaproteobacteria; order Lysobacterales; family Lysobacteraceae; genus Stenotrophomonas; species Stenotrophomonas maltophilia group sp. Smal13. Next base: position 19,098 of record NZ_JASJSQ010000089.1, on the reverse strand, counting down.
ATGTGGCCGGCGCTGCCCAGCCGCAGATGTCCTGTGAGGTACAGCCTGTGCAGCCCAAGGTATGAACATGCCCGATACATCGTCTGATCTGATTGCCGTGCTTACCGGCGACCTGGTCAAGTCCACGGAGATGGACGCGGCCACCATTGATGACGTCCGTGAAGTGATTTCCGTTGCCGTGGCCCAGGCCATGGAGTGGCCTTTGCCGGGCATTGTCGGCCCCGAGTTCTACCGGGGCGACGCCTGGCAGCTGGCGGTCACCCACCCGCACGGTTTCCTGAGGTTGGCGACCTGGATCAAGGCCAAGCTTGCCGCGTCGGAGTCGCGGGCGCGCACGCGGATCGCGATTGGACTGGGTACGGTAGAGGCATTGGACCGGAAGGCGGTGTCGCGTTCGCTGGGTGAGGCATTCGTGCTGTCCGGTCGGTTGCTTGAATCCATGGGGCGCACGCAGGACATGGACGTAGCCCTGCCAGTACAACGGGAGGATCTGTACTGGTTACCGGCAGTGGTGTCTGCCTGCGATGTTATTGTCGCGCGCTGGACACGCAGTCAGGCTGAGGTGGCGTCGTTGTTTCTGATCCCCGATGCCCCCTCGCAGTTGGAAGCTGCCAATGCGTTGAACCGGCACCGACAATCGGTGAACCGGGTCTATCACGATGCTGGCGTCTTTGCCTTGCTGGCGCTGATCACCGCGGCTGAACGTGCACTGATGCAGCCGTACGGGAGCGTTCACGGTTCTGGAAAAGCAACTAAATAGCGTTGCTTTGGCTTAAGCAACTAAATTTCGTTGCTTTTCGCGGCGACTTGGCTATCGCGACGCGAGCCACAGGAAGGACTCACAGGCAGAAAGGACATGCTTGAAACGCTGCTCGTACTGTTGACCGCTCACCTTGTCGCCGATTTCGTGCTGCAGACCACGAAGATGATCGCGCGCAAGCAGGAACTGCATGGCCTGCTGCTGCACGTAGCAGTGGTGCTGCTCGTCATCGCCGCGCTGACCGGTTCAATCAACCCGTGGGTCTATCTCATCATCGGTTTCAGCCATGCGGTGATGGACTGGATCAAGGTGCATTGGCTCCCCGATGGCGTGCACGCATTCGTCATTGACCAGTTGGTGCATATCGCCTTCATCGTGTTGATCGCGTTGATGTTCCCTCACGTTGCCCGCGATGGCTGGTACGGGATGATCCCGACCCAGGTCCAACTGTTGATGTATCAGGGCATGTCGATCGCGAGCGGCTTGATCCTGGTGGTCAACGTCGGCGGCGTCCTGGTGGAGAAGCTGCTTGCGCCGTTCACGGCAGGACTCAAGATGGGAAGCGCCGAATCGGCGCCTAAGACCGCAGCCGTGCAGAGCGACGATCACAAGGGCATGCAGACCGCAGGGCGCTATATCGGGCGGCTGGAAAGAGGCTTGATCTTCATGTTCCTGCTGCTGGGCCAGCCGGAGGGCGTGGGGTTGATGCTGGCCGCCAAATCGGTGCTGCGCTTCGCCGACCGGCAGGCGCGGGCACACACCGAATATGTGATCATCGGTACCATGCTCAGCTTCGGTTGGGCCATCGCCGCAACCATGTTGACCAAGCTCGCCATCTCGCATTGGCGCTAGCGGCTGCGGCGTTGTGGCGCCGGGCCATGCCCGGCGGGTCGGGCGCGAGCTAACCCAGCAGGATCACGCCCCACACCGTGCCGACCATCAGCAGTGCGGTGGTCTGGGCGGCGCTGCCCATGTCCTTGGCGTTCTTGGACAGTGGGTGGTGGTCAAGCGAGATGCGGTCGACCACCGCTTCGATGGCCGAGTTCAGCAGTTCCACCAGCAGGCTGATGAAGCAGACGGCCAGCACCACGGCGCGTTCGACCTGGCTGATGTCCAGAAGGAACGCGGTGGCGATCAGCAGCGCATGCAGCAGCAACAGCTGCCGGAATGCGGCTTCGCCACGGAAGGTGGCGATGAAGCCGTCGCGCGAATGGATCAGCGTGTAGAAGATGCGGCGAAGGCCGGTCTTGCCATGCGGGTACTTGCCGCTGTCCTTGGGGGAGGGTGGCTGCATGCCGGTCCTGCCATGAAGTGATCTCACGACAGGATGTGCAGGCGGGCGTCGGGAAAGCGTCGGACGCCCGTTGGATTTTCCTTCAGCCGGCCTGGCGCTGCGCCTGGATGGCCTGGTCGAGGGCATCCAGATCGTCGGTCGGCGAGGCCAGCCATGCCGGGTACGCCTCGGTCTCGACGAAGGCGGAGGATCGCAGCACATCATCGAATGCCGGATTGTCCTTCTCCGCATGGCGCAGCAGTCCGGACATCAGCCCGCAGATGCGGACGGCCGCCTGGAAGGCACCCTGCAGCGAACCGGCCGGCTCGGTGACCGTGTTGAGGAAGGCCGCATAGGCCGGGCCATCGAAGATGAAGTCCTCGCGCTGCTGGAAGGCTTCGCCGCTGAGATTGGTTTCGCCGGAGACGTGCCGGGAGAATCCCCAGGACCAGATGTCGAGGAAGCGCAGGTCATCCAGCATCCGGCGCGCATCGTCATTCAGTGGAACGGCGCCGGACAGCGCGTGCTCCAGCGTGGCCGCTGCGAACGGCTCGGTGCCCTGGTGGGCCAGGAAATCGCTCAGGCAGCGCAGTGCAGCGGGATGGTCCGGGTCCAGCTGCAGCGCCCGGTAGATCACCCGTGCGCCTTCCACGTGACGGCCCTGGGCGATGAAGATGTTGAGCGCGTGGTGGGCGAGCTGGTCGGCGTTGAGGTCGGCAATCCGGGTCATCGGGTCTGGCTGGCATGGACGAACGGTGGGCACCAGTCTGACAGATCACTCATTCGGCCGGGCTGCGTGAATCGCGGATCGATGTCTTCCGGTTTGTCGGAGAAGAACAGGCCCATGTAGGTCGGCTTGTCCTTGTTGATCAGCGAGGTGCGGAACGATTCGACCACCTGTTCGATGGCTTTTCCATCGGCTGGACTGTGGGCTGGACTGTTGTTGCCGGCATGGCCTGGCGACGCTGACAGCAGAAGCGCGAGGAGGGCGAGTGGTGCTCTTGATGTCTGCATCTGCAGCTTCCGGGGACAAGGGGATGCTGCCGGGGCATTTCGTTACATCAGCGCCCCGGCGCATCCCCTCATTCAACGATGCAGCGCGTCGATGATCAACCCGGTAGCAATCTCCACCAGCAGGTACTCGCTATCGGACTGCCGGACCCAACGCTGGTCGCGGCCCGGCTCGCGCAGGTGGTAGCGCGCATAGTCATCCACCCAGTAACGGCGGTCCACTTCCGCCCATGGCAGGCGCTCGCCGCGACGCCAGGCCTTCTTCTGCCAGCCTGGCGGCGGCGCATCACGATTGTGCGGGCCACCGGCGTGCGGCGGTGGCCCGTTGCCGCGCGCATGGTGCGGCGGATCGGCGAAGGCCGGTGCCGCGGCCAGCGCGGCAGCCGTGGTCAAAGCAATGGCGAACAAGCGTGCGGTGTTCATCGCAACCTCCGGGCCTTGCCGCTGCATGCGGCGTCGTGCCGTGGAGTATGGATCAAGGAATGTGAACGGACTTTTGAGCTGTCACCGTAGCAGCAGGGCGCATTCCACGGCGTTGCAGCTGGCGGCTCGGGCACGACGCCGCCGCCTCCGGCATGGCCGCCTCAAGCGCGCTCGCGCGCCTCATACCAGTTGCGTGACCGGTTCACGATCTTCACCACCGAAAGCATCACGGGGACTTCAATCAGCACCCCCACCACCGTGGCCAGCGCCGCACCGGAGTGGACACCGAAAAGGCCCACGGCCGTCGCCACCGCCAGTTCGAAGAAGTTGCTGGCGCCGATCAGTGCCGACGGCCCGGCCACGCAGTGCGCCACACCCAGGCGCCGGTTGAGCAGGTAGGCCAGGCCGGAGGTGAAATAGACCTGGATCAGGATCGGGACCGCGATCACCGCAATCACCAGCGGCTGCTGCACGATCTGCTGGCCCTGGAACCCGAACAGCAGCACCAGCGTCAGCAGCAGCGCCAACAGTGACAGTGGCCCCAGCTGGCGCAGCGCCGTCTGCAGCCCGGATTCGCCATGGCGCGACAGGATCCAGCGCCGCAGCAATGCGGCCACCAGCACCGGCGCCACGATGTACAGGCCGACCGACAGCAGCAACGTATCCCACGGCACGGTGATGGCCGACAGCCCCAGCAGCAGCGCCACCACGGGTGCATAGGCCACCACCATGATCGCGTCGTTCAGTGCCACCTGGCTCAGCGTGAAGTTGGCATCGCCGCGGCACAGGTTGCTCCATACGAACACCATGGCCGTGCACGGCGCGGCGGCCAGCAGGATCAGGCCGGCGATGTAGCTGTCGATCTGGCCGGCGGGCAGCCAGTCGGCAAAGGCGTGGCGCAGGAAGAGCCAGCCCAGCAGCGCCATCGAGAATGGCTTCACCGCCCAGTTGATGAACAGCGTCACCCCGATGCCTTTCCAGTGCTGCCCCAGCTGGCGCATCGCACCGAAATCCACCCGCAGCAGCATCGGGATGATCATCAGCCAGATCAGCACCGCCACCGGCAGGTTGACTTTGGCCACTTCAGCCGCCGCCAGGGAGGCGAAAGCACCTGGCAGGAAGTGCCCGAGCAGCGTGCCGACGATGATGCACAGCGCGACCCAGAGCGTCAGGTGGCGCTCGAACAGGCCCATGGGTGCCGCTGTGCTCATGGCGTGCGCGCTGCCGGCAGCAGATGGCCGATCTGGTCCAGCGCCTGCTGCAGCATTCCGCGGTCCTGCCACACGTGCCCGGGCAGCGCCAGCAGGGCCTGCACGCGTGCCTTCACGATGGCATGCGCGTGGGCGAAGGCGGCAGCCTTGTCGGCATCGCTGCCCTCTGCCTCGGCCGGGTCCGGCAGGCCCCAATGGCTGCGGATGAAGTCACCGAACACCACGGGGCAGGCTTCCGCTGCCGCCGCATCGCAGACGGTGATCACAAGATCCATGGGGGCGGAATCAGCGAACTCATCCCAGGATTTGCTGCGCAGTCCCGCGACCGGGATGCCTTCTGCGCGCAGCTGTGCAAGCGCGAACGGATTGACCTGGCCGGTCGGGTGGCTGCCGGCACTGAAGGCCGTGAAGCGGTCGCCGCCCCACGCGCGCAGGGTGGCTTCGGCCAGCACGCTGCGGGCGCTGTTGCCGGTGCAGAGAAACAGGATGGAGCGGGACATGATGGCGTTTCCGAATCAGCAGCTGCAGGGATTGCCCAACGGCGCGCACTGTTCGCTGGGCGAACCGGCGCAGCAGTTGTGGGTGAGGTACTCGATCAGGCCGGTCATTGCGCTGAAGTTCGCGCGGTAGCAGACGTGGCGGCCCTGGCTCTCGCTCTCGACCAGGCCGGCCTGTACCAGTTCCTTCAGGTGGAAGCTGAGGGTGGCGGGAGGAACCTGGAGGGCTGTGGCGATGTCGCCGGCCATGCGACCGGCCGGGCCGGCTTCGACCAGCAGGCGGAAGGCTGCCAGGCGGGTGGCGTGGCCGAGCGCGGTGAGCGCAGTGATTGCATTTGACGTTTCCATATTTCTAGAATAGTCGAATGAATAAGCCGACCACAAGTCCTTCGTTGCCCCATCTGAGGGAAGCCTCGCTTCCCCAGCCTGATCACCAGCGGTTGGCCGCCGAACGCCAGGGGCCGCCACGTATCCTGCTGCTGTACGGCTCACTGCGGCCGCAATCGTTCAGCCGCAAGCTGGCACTGGAGGCCGAACGCCTGCTGCAGCATCTGGGCTGCGAAACGCGCGTCTTCGATCCAAATGCCTTGCCGCTGCTGGACAGCGTGGACAAGGGGCACCCGGAAGTGCAGCGGCTGCGCGAGTGGTCGCACTGGTCGGAAGGGCAGGTGTGGGTCAGCCCGGAGCGGCACGGCACGGTGACCGGCGTGTTCAAGAACCAGATCGACTGGCTGCCACTGGAAGACGGCAGCGTGCGGCCGACCCAGGGCAGGACGCTGGCGGTGATGCAGGTCTGCGGCGGTTCGCAGTCGTTCAACACGGTCAATACGCTGCGGGTGCTGGGCCGCTGGATGCGCATGTTGACCATTCCCAACCAGTCGTCGGTGGCCAAGGCCTGGCAGGAGTTCGACGAAGACGGGCGGATGAAGCCCTCGCCCTACTACGATCGCGTGGTGGATGTGGTCGAAGAACTGGTGAAGTTCACGCTGCTCACCCGCGGCCGTGCCGACTACCTCGTGGACCGTTACAGCGAGCGGAAGGGCGATGCGCTGGCGGTCGAGCTGGCGCGGGCGGCGGGAGCGACCGGCGTCTGAGGGAGATGCCGAATCGCGCACGATTCCAGTTCAGGTAGCCGGCGCAGGCTGCAGGGCTTCCAGCACCCGGCAATCGGCCACGCGCCCGCCGGGGCAGTTGCCGATCATCCGCTGCAGTTCGCCCTGCAGCGTCTGCAGGTCGGCAATCCTGCGCGCGATGTCGGCAATGTGCGCCTTCACCACGTCATCCACCGAACTGCATTGGTGCTCGCGTTGTTCGCCGAAGGCGATCAGCTCGCGGATCTGCTCGATGGCGAACCCCAGCTCGCGCGCACGGCGCACGAATGCCAGCCGCCGTTGGTCCTGTGCGTCGTAGCAGCGGTAGTTCCCCTGCGAACGCAGCGGCGGCTGCAGCAGGCCGATCTTTTCGTAATAGCGGATGGTCTCTGCCTTGGTGCCGGTCTGGCGGGCCAACTGGCCGATGGTGAGTGGGGCTGTCATGGGCTTGACCTTGTAGGGGCTACAAGGTTGATAAAGGCAGCTCCCTTTCATTTCAAGCCCGGGCGCGCCCGGCGGAGCGCCCCCATGGACCAGTGCTGCGGCCACAAACGCCAGGAGCTGGCATCGATAGCGCTGCACAGCGCCCAGCGGCGGGTGCTGGTGGCGGTGCTGGCAATCAACCTGGCGATGTTCTTCATCGAGTTCGGCGCGGGCCTTGCCGCGCGATCCAGCGCCCTGCAGGCCGACGCGGTCGACATGCTGGGGGATGCCATCGTCTATGGCCTGAGCCTGTGGGCGGTAAACCGGGGCGCGCGCTGGGAGGCGGGCGCGGCGCTGGCCAAGGGTCTGCTGATCCTGGCCTTCTTCGTGTTCATCGTGTTCGAAGTGGCCGGCAAGCTGGTCAATGGGGTGCCACCGTCCAGCACGCTGATGCTGGTGTTCGGTGGCATTGCCCTGGTGGCGAACCTCACCTGCCTGGCGCTGCTATGGCGATTCCGCAGGTTGAACATCAACATGAAGAGCACGTTCGAGTGCTCGCGCAATGACGTGGCCGCGAACCTGGGCGTGCTGGTGGCCGCGGGTGGCGTGGCCATGACCGGGCGCGGCTGGCCGGATATTGTCGTTGGCGCAGTGATCGCCCTGTTGTTCCTGAGGTCGGCAGTGGGCGTGATCGCTGAAGCGTGGCCGGCATGGCGGGCAGCACGCCGACAGTGACTCAGTTGCGGTGGTGCCTGCTTGGGCAGACTGCCACCTGTTGGCTGCGCTGATCGATCAGCACCACTGCTTCCTGCAACGCATGGGCACCCACCACCGCTTCGGGATAGTGGTCGGACACCCGTACGTGCAGCCCCTGCAGCGCCAGGCCGCCGATCAACACGGGAACATCCAGCTGTGCATGTCCGCCATCGACCTCGCCGTGACTGAGGGTCAGTCGATCCCCGGTGGTCACTGCGGCACCGGCTGCCCGCCGGAAGAGTGCCGTGGGCAGCACCATCGCGACGTTGGCGCCGGTGTCCAGCTGCGCCTCTGTGGTCACTGTTCCAATCGTTACCGGGATGCGGAAGGCGCGTGAGTAGGCGAGCGTGTCCGGTTGCGCGGGCAGGAGGTTGATGTCGCGGCGGAACTGCAGGCGCCGTTGCGGGTAGTCGATGATCAGCACACCATCAGCGAAGAATCCGCGCGCAAGGATGCCGTCGAAAGCTGCGTCTTTTGATTGCCGTGCATTGTAGTCGCGGGTGAGCGCGATCACGTCGCTGCGGCGCAGCCCGTCGAGCGCCAGGGTGTTGATGCGCACCGTATCGGCCTCGGCTGTCTGTACGCCGTCGGAGTGGCGGGTGCTGGCGTCCGCCGGCAGCGCCAGTTGACGGACCAGGCGGGCGTCCGCGCGGGCCATGCCGCTGGCGCCGGTATCGATGGCGAAGCGGTACGGGCCGCTGCCGTTGACCTGCACCTGCACATGGATGCGCCCGTCGACGACGTCGAAGGGAACGTCGATGATGCGCTCGCCCGGGCGGGCGGCGAGGGAACAGGCGCTCTCCAGCACGGGTGAGGCGAGGATGGGCGCAGCGAACGGCCACAGAGTGAAGATGGCAATGCTGCGCCAACGGCGAGTGCCGAGTGCGCTATGGCGATGCGGGGGAATGCGCCTCATGATCCTGTTCCATGGGTGTCCAGGATCTTCTGATGCGTGAGGGATGCAGGCGGTTGCAGGTTTTTCCTGCTCCGCAGGCTGCTCCGAAAGCTGTCGCGGCAATCGACTGGATCTGAAATCCGCGCGGGCGGAAATGTGACGGATGTCGCAGGCCTTGACTTGAATATGTCATCACCTTCAACGATAAAGGCGGCATGTGGCACTGCCGCATTCCGGACCAGGGACGATCCGAAGCATGACGTGATGGGGCTCTACCCCCGCGTTCTCGTTCCCGCCGGCGCTGTGTTCGTCCAGGAAGGAGAACAGGGATGTTGGAACGACTGAAGACCCTATCGCGTGCCGTGCTGGCGATTGTTGCCGTCGGCTTCGTCGCCCCTGCTGTGGCACAGGCGCAGGAAAGCAAGATCACCTGGCGTATTTCGCAGCCCGGCGGCGATGCGACCCAATACAAGACCCAGCAGGCGGCGGTGGCCGCCATCAAGAATCTGCCGGCGCCCAGCCCGTTCCCGCCGGAGTTCCAGTTCGGCTGGCAATCTGTCGACAAGATCAAGTCGAAAGTCGTGGACTTGAACGGAAACACGTCGATCACCTACTGGATGGGGAAGACGCAGCCCTCCGACCCGGACTGGTCCTACATCGGGCGTGACATATTCCCGACGGAAGAGGCGATGGTGGCCGATTTTCTTGCGGACCAACAAGCCAGCAATCCCGTGTGCCCCGGGGCGGCGGTCACTCCGTCTGGCGATTGGTTTGCGGCTTCGCCCGATCAGGAAGGTGTCATCGAGTCACGCTACTACGATCTGACTTCAATGGCTGGCAACAATACGGCTGAATCGCCCTGCACCCCGTATACCGGGACGGTTGCGGTCGCGCGTACCCGGCGCTTGAACTGCCCGATTCCGCTCACGCAGTGGTCCAACAAGCACAGCGCATGCGTCAGCGAAGAGTTCGTTGCGACCATCACTTCGAAGTCGCAGAAGTGCGACAAGGACGGCGGCAACGGTAGCTGCCCCATGTCCCGCAACGATACAGCGGCGAACATGAGTCCGATTCCCGACAAGGACCCGGCCTCCAACGGCGGTACCTGCGACGGCAATGTCGGCAACCCATGTGATGTTAAAACTGGCGAGAAGTACGAGATCGCGCCGGACTTCGACCTGGGCTGGATCGCGCTGACGCGCTTCTATCACTCCGGCATTTCCACGTCCTCCGGTGGCTTCGGTTATGGCTGGACCCATTCGCTGGGCGCCCACCTGGCACTGGATGGCGCTGACAGCGTTGGCATCATTGAAAGCACCGGTTTCCAGCGTGTATTCAAGAAGATCGGCCAGGCCTATGAGGCGGACGACGACAGTGGTGATCGTCTCGTCCAGAACGGTAACTGGACGCTGTATTCGGCGGGCTCCATCTCGACCTTCGGCGCGGACGGGCGTCTGGTCGCCAAGCGCTTCGCGGATGGCACGTCGCTGACCTATATCTACGATGACAGCGATCGCCTTGCGGCCGTCACCCACAGCAGTGGCCGCACGCTGGAGTTCGTTTACCAGTCCAACGACTACGAGGCGCTGATCAGTTCGGTGCTGGTCGAAGGCATTGCGCTCGCCACCTTTACCTACACGCCGCAGAACCAGGTCGCCACGGTGACCTATGCGGGAGGTGGTGTGCGCACGTATCACTACGAGAACCAGGACTTCCCCCAGCACCTGACCGGCATCACCGCCGAGGACGGTCGCCGCTACAGCACCTTTACCTATGATTCCATCGGCCGTGTGATCTCCAGTCAGCACGCCGGCGGTGCCGATGGCGTGGCGCTGGCCTACAGCCCCAACGGCGGTGCGGTGGTTACCGACGCGCTTGGGCGGCAGACCGACTACACCCTGACACCCGGCGGCGACACCGCGCCGTCGCGCAAGGTGACCGGCCTGACCGATTCGCAGGGAACCGTCAGCCGAACCTACTACGACCAGAGTGCCGACTTCCGCCGGCGCCTGGATACCTACACCGATCGTCGCGGCATCCAGACCAAGCACACCTATGCGCAGGGCACCGATGCGGTGAGCGGCCGTGCCGTCAGCATCCATACCGTGACCGAAGCGGTCGGCCAGCCCGAGCAGCGGGTAGTGACCACCGCGCGCGACGTCGAAACCAATGCGGTACTGACCACCCGGATCGGTAGCCGCGAAGTGCGTACGGCCTTCAATGCCCGACGCCAGCCGACGGCCAACACGGTGACCGACACTGCTTCCGGTCAGACGCGCATCACCAGCTACACCTACTGCGAAGCCGCTGATGTGGCAGCGGCAGGCAGCTGCCCGGTGGAGGGGCTGCTGAAAAGCGTGGATGGCCCGCGCACGGATGTGGCCGATGCCGTTACCTACGCCTACTACCCGGCAGATGATGCGGGGTGCGCGACCAACGCTACCTGTGGCTACCGGAAGGGCGACCTGCGCAGCGTGACCAATGCGCTGGGCCAGACGGTCGAGACCCTGGCCTACGATGCGTTCGGGCGGCCGTTGTCGGTCAAGGACGCCAACGGCGTGGTCACCGATTACACCTACCATGCCCGCGGCTGGCCGACCTCGATCACCGTACGCGGTGCCAGCACGGCCGAGAATCGGGTCACCCAGCTGAGCTATTGGCCGACGGGCCAGGTGCAGAAGATCACCGAGCCGGATGGCAGCAGCGTTTCCTACGTCTACGATGCTGCGCTGCGCTTGACCGACATCGAGGACAACGCAGGCAACACGATTCACTACACACTGGACAACGCCGGCAATCGTCTCAAGGAAGACACGCTGGATACCGGCGGCACCCTGCGCCGTACCCTGGCACGGACGTTCAACACGCTCGGCCAGCTGACCGCGCTGAAGGACGCAGGCAATCACGCCACCGGCTTTGTCTACGATGCCAATGGCAACCCGCAGACGGTGACCGATGCGCTGCAGCGCGTGACCAGCCAGCAGTATGACCCGCTCAACCGACTGGCCCAGACCCTGCAGGACGTCGGCGGCGTGGCGGCGGAGATCCGCAGCCAGTACAACGCGCTGGATCAGGTCACCCAGGTCACCGACCCGAAGGGCCTGCACACCACATACGCCTACAACGGGTTCGGCGATCTGACCGGCCAGGTCAGCCCGGACAGCGGCGCCAGCAGCTTCACCGTGGATGCGGCAGGCAACCGCAAGACCACTACCGATGCACGCGGCGTCACCGCCACCTATCACTACGATGCACTCAACCGCCTGGTCGGTGTCGCCTATCCGGATCCCAATCTGGACGTGGGCTACAGCTACGACGTGACGCCTGCTGCGTGTACCGCCGACGAGCGCTTTGCCAAGGGGCGCCTGGGGCAGGTGTTGCACGCCAATGGCAGCGCCCAGTACTGCCACGACCGCTTCGGCCAGGTCACCCGCAAGGTGCAGACCGTCAACGGCGTCGCCAGCACGCTGCGCTACGCCTACAGCAAGTCGGGTCGCCTGACTGCGTTGACCTACCCCGATGGCAGTGTGGCCGACTACGTGCGCGATACCCAGGGGCGCATCAGCCAGATCGGACTGACCCGGCCCGGCCAGGCACGCCAGATCGTGGTGAGCAACGTGACCTATGCGGCCTTCGGCCCGGCCACCGGCTGGACCTATGGCAATGGCCGCCACTTGCAGCGTTCGCTGGACCTGGACTATCGCCCGCAAGCGGTGCACGACCCGGCCGCGGGCGGCCTGTCGCTGGGCTACGGCTATGACCCGGTCGGCTCGATCACCGAGCTGAAGAACGGCACGGGCTCGACGATGCTGGCCAAGTACGCCTACGACGCGCTGGGTCGCCTGACCCAGACCCAGGACGGCACGACCGGCACGCCGATCGAAACCTATGCCTATGACGCCACCGGCAATCGCACCGCGCTGACCACCTCGGCAGGCACTGCCAGCTACAGCTATCCCGCAACCAGCCATCGCCTGACTGCGGTGGATGGCGAAACGCGCAGCCATGACGCAGCGGGCAACACCACCAGCATCGGCAGCAAGACCTTCACCTACAGCGATGCCAACCGCATGAACGCGGTGAAGCAGGGCAATGCCGTGCTGGAGAGCTACGGCTACAACCATCGCGGCGAGCGCGTGCTGCGCACCCCGGCTAGTGGCGCTGCGCAGATCACCCTGTATGACGAGGCGGGGCAATGGCTGGGCAATTACTCGGTCACGGGCCAGGCGCAGCAGCAGGCCATCTGGCTGGACAACTATCCGGTGGCGCTGATCAATGTGCCGGGCACCGGCGTGCCGGAGTTAGCCTACGTCCAGCCGGATCATCTGGGCACACCGCGCGTGGTGATCGACCCGGTGCGCGATGTTGCGATCTGGGAGTGGAGCAACAAGAGCGAAGTGTTCGGTAATCAGATTCCGAGTGCCGACCCGGATGGTGATGGTGTGGTGTTCGAGCTGGCGCTGCGCTTCCCGGGCCAGCAGGCGACGGATGCGAGTGGGTTGTTCTACAACTACCAGCGCGAGTATGACCCAGCGGTCGGGCGGTATTCGCAGAGTGATCCGATTGGGCTTGGTGGAGGTGTTAGCACCTATTCCTATGCAATGGGCAATACAATTTCGCACGTTGATCCACTGGGTTTGAAAGACTCCCAGCCTGGAGTGACTGTGACAGAAACTGGCGCATATACGGTCGATTGGCGCTATTACGTGAATAGGACATTGGAAGCTCTTGGCTTTCCGGGGGCATTTGTCGCGGGAGCCAACGACTTCGGCGGGCAGTATGCCAATCAATGGTCAGCCACACACGTGGTTGGTGGTTCTCATAACGGATGGGTTGGCCAGGATAAGTACTTCCACTGCATGGCGAACTGCGAGGCTGCACAGAAGGGTATGGGCGGATCCGCTGCTGCTCAGTGCATAAGCAATGGGCGCGAGTGGTTCGATCAAACCATCAAGGGCGACTCTGCCGCTGACTCCGCTGCGGATCAGCTGGCAAATCGCCTCGGACGATCATCTGGACAAATGAGCCGTACGGGGAGTTGCTCGCAGATGTGCGGGAGCTATCGTCCGGGTGGAAGCTTCCCCTACTGATGACTTGGACGCCTCAAATGTACGCTCCCAAGCTGCTCCCAGTCGTGATGCTGTCAATTGCACTTTCTGGTTGCATGGAAGTTGCCAGCACCGAGTATGCAGACCGCAATCAAGCCGTCTCAAGACAAGCAATCGGCGAATCGAAGTGGTTGCCTTCATGGTTGCCTGAGGACGCGGTCAACATACGCGAATCGCACGACATGGACACAAATGAATCGTGGCTGGTTTTCCGCCTAACCAGCGGGATTCTTGCTTTGCCCGAAGACTGCAGGCTAGTGAGCAGGCCGGAGATGTCCGACGCGCGAGTCATGCGGAGATTTCCTCAGTTTGCCCGCAACGCGTGGTCGCGAGCGTCAAGCTATGGCGGCAAGTTCTATCTGTGTCCGGAGGGTAATGTTGGTCGCTGGGTCATGCAAGATGAAGAGTTGGGCCTTGTTTACAGTGGAATAAAATTCTAGGTGGATGGGCGGTCTCACCTGGCAAGCGAAATGCGTGAGTGGCAATTGGCGACCTCAAGGCTCTTGGGGCGCGTGGCCGTGGTGACGACTGTGTGGGAGAAATTCTAGGGTATCGGCTCCGTCGTCTATGGTGGCTGTAGGGCAGGCGGTAAGTAGAGGCGAATGGAATTAAGAGACAGTCTGAGAGAAAGAGTGGCGCTGCCGCCAAGTTGGCGGCGCCCGGATTCGGTCGCCCGGTCGTATGCGCCTGAAGGGGTCCAGTAGATGAATGAGGATTTCAACGCGCTCGAATGGTGTGACGCCACGTTGCTGACCATCAACATCGACAGAAGCAATCCTGGCGTATGCGATGAGGTAAAGGTGCAGGTGCGCTGGCCGGATGGCCGGCAGGCAACCGTTTGCTTCTCGGAAGCGTACGGGTGCTCGGCGCTCATGAACTTCGGCATGCTGGGTGAAGAGGGAATCGAGTTCGCCAGGGTCGACGATGACGAGCCGGGACTCGCCGATCTTCTTGATCGTTGGAAGGCGGTCGGCTATCCGCTATCCGGCGTGAAGTGTTTCCACATCGAAACCAGTTCGACTGGAAGCATCATTCTTATCTACGCCAAGTCATGGTGGATCGAGCATCTGCCGATGGCGGATGCAGTGCCCTGAAGGACATCCCGTGCCCCGATTCCTCACCCCCGACGAGGTCTTCCTCATCCACAGGCTGCTGCCTGAGACGACCGAGTCGTCCTACGTGCCTGGTTTCGTGATTCTTGCTCCGGCGGTGCCGTTGGCCGCCACACTCTACATATTGGGGCGTCGATGATGGTGAAGCTCCTGACAGCACTACTTCTGATTGGAGTCGGACTTGGATTCTCTGGCGGCGCATGGGCTGTAGGAAAGCGGCCCTTCAAGATGATCCAGTTCTGCGTGCATGACCAAGAGGGCTTGAGGCGGTTCAAGCAGACCCTCAGCTCTATCGCCAAGGACGAAGGAATGCAGTTCTTTGATGGCAGCGCTGAATTGGATCGCCAGCTTGCCAGGGCAAAGGTGGACATGAAGCGCCCCGTCGTCTACGTCGGAGTGAAGCGGGAAGACGGCTCTGGACTGGAGGCGGGGAACCTCGGATTGGATCGCTTCGAGATAGCTATCGGCTTCTCTGAAGGGAAGATGCCCGCCGAGGCACGGTCATTCTCTGTTCGCCTCGAGCGCACCTTGGCCGAGCGCTGGAATGTACTCACGGTTCCCCCGGGCAAGGGCGCTGCCCCGACGGCGTGTCGGGCGGGAGGCGATCCTCGCTGAATGGCGTTGCAGATGGCCTTCACCCTTCGGGCTGCAACCGCCCCATCGCCTGCGCGCACAACGACTGGCAGGCCATGACCAATCCCTCCATCACCCGGTCGCCCGCGTACTCTTCCGGTTCACCATTCTGCCGGGTGCGTTCGGCCGCCAACAGCATTTCCAGCACCACCCGCAATCCGCTCAGCGCGCAATCGGCGTCGGCCAGGGCCAGGGCCAGGCAGCGGCCGGGCAGTTGATGCCGCTCCGGCCAAGGTTGTCCGTCAGCCGCCGCACCGGAGCCGATGCGGTCGAGGTTGGCAATGAAGGTGTTCCTGTCCACTGCGGGCGCAGCCTGTGGCGAACCGTCGTCGTGGGTGGTGCCGCGGTAGGCGTGCAGGTGGGGGACGTCCGATTCGTTCATGGCAAGGCTCCGTGCAGGGCAATCGGTAGTCGCCACCCATAAAAGTGGCGGGCGGTACGTGGTTCGAATCCGGGTTGGTCCCAAGCCGGTGGGCGCGAACGCCCCCACGCACCGCGAAGAGCGTGGGGGCCGGATCGCGTGCGGCCTCGCATGCCGGCGCGGCTGCGCCCATGCTGGGCTGGCAAAGGCATGCCAATGCAACGAGTGTTGCCCATCGTGGATGGGGTCGTGCGCTGTCCATGGTCAGGTTCCGGGTGATGTCCAGACAGGTTGATGTGGGAAAGGCGATGCCGGTTGCATGGAGATCGCACGCAATCGGTACGCACCGGCCCGGTCCAGGTCTAGTCTGCGAGGCCCGCCCCGGCATGGATACGTTTCGCACTTGTGGCGCGGTACTGGGCTGTGCAACGTATCGGCGCAGTGCAGTAACACATCAAGGGGAAGGTGATGCGCTTGATTCTGGCAGCGGTTCTGGCAGTGGTTCTGGCGGTGCTGGCAAGCCCTGCGGCGGCGCTGGAGGCGGCAACCCCGGCGCAGTTCGACAGCTACGTGGTGCACGACCCGGCGCTGGGTGAGATCGGTTGGCACATCGACAACGTGAACGCCAGCAGCAAAGGGCCGCTGGTGGTCTGGCTGCCCGGCTCAGGTGCATTCCCGCACTTCCAGCGTTTCAGCGACGGCAGCCAGGGAACCAGCTTTCCCCGCGATCTTTTCGCATTTCGCGACCGCGCGCATTTCCTGCTGGTGGACAAGCCCGGGATCCCGTTCTCTGCTGATATGCGGCTGGACGAGGCAACAGGAAAACCGGTGCAGCTGGATGGGCCCATCTATCGAGCAGGGCTTGCGCGCGACAATCTGATCGCGCGCACGGTGAAGGCCATTGCAGCCGCACGCCGCACGCTGGGGGCCAGGGTCGATCAGGTCGTGATCATGGGCGGATCCGAGGGCGCGCAGTATGTCTTTGCGGTGGCAGGCCTGATACACGCGGACAAGGCTGTAGGGTGGGGCGGACTGGCCTTGCCGCAGTACCAGGACTTCATCATCGAGCAACGGCTGCGTGCCGAACGGGGCGAGATCACCCGCGCCGAAGCGCAGGCCGCCGTCGAGGAGGTCTTCGCGGCCATCAAGGCGATCCATGCCAATCCGCTCGGCCTGGAGCAACAGTTCATGGGCGAGACCAACCGGCGCTGGTCCGGGTTCGGTGCGCATGCCGTGGTGGACGACATGCTGGCACTGAAGATTCCGCTGCTGTTGGTGCAGGGCGGTGACGATGACAAGGCCCCAATCATCAACACCGATTTTGCGATGGTGGCGTTCCTGTCCCGTGGTCGCAGCAACCTTGACTACTGGGTCTATCCGGAGGCCGACCACGGGATGCGGGTGACTGATCCAGCCCGTCCGGGCAAGCGCATCTCGATCGCACCGGAGATCTGGTCGCGTGTCTGGGCGTGGGTGACGAAGCAGCCCTGAGCGGATGATGGCTGCTGCACGCCCGCGGACGGCAGACAAATGAAGTACGGGGCAGCGTGATACCCACTGCCCTGTCGACCGTCGCGTTGCACTGCCTTACACGTCAATCTGCAACCGCCCCACTGCCTGCGCGCACAACGATTGGCAGGCCATGACCAACCCCTCCATCACCCGGTCGCCCACGTACTGCTCGGGTTCGCCGTTCTGACGGGTGCGCTCCGCCGCCAACAGCATTTCCAGCACCACCCGCAATCCACTCAACGCGCAATCGGCATCGGCCAGGGCCAGGCAGCGGCCGGGCAGTTGATGCCGCTCCGGCCAGGGTTGGCCATCGGCCGCCGCACCGGAGCCGATGCGGTTGAGGTTGGCAATGAAGGTGTTCCTGTCCACTGCGGGTGCAGCCTGTGGCGAACCGTCGTCGTGGGCGGTGCTGCGGTAGGCGTGCAGGTGGGGGACGTCCGATTCGTTCATGGCAGAACTCCGTGCAGGGCAATCGGTAGCCGCCACCCATAAAAGTGGCGGACGGTACGTGGTTCGAACACCGGGTTGATGTCAGTCCGGCGGGCCCGAAAGCCCCCACGCACCGCCCGCCATAGCCGGCAGACGGATTGCCAGCCGGCGCCACGCTAAGGTGGCGCCGGCTGGCAAGCGCATACATCAACATCAACTCGGGTGTTCGAAGCCCGGCCACCCTTTTCCGGTGGCACGCCATCTGAGCCCCTGGCGCTGTGCAATGCCAATCAGAAGAGTTGCAAACATCGCTCGATTGGAGACGCTTTCGGCATTCTCCCACGCTGTTAAGCACTGCCAGCGCTGGCTGGCGTGGTGATCCGCCCGCACCGTGCAATCTGCGACAGATGTCGAGGTTGGGAAGTGGGAGGGAGCAGGTGGGGAGGGGCGATGGCGACATGCTCCGCGCGAGCCTGAGTCGAGCCTGGCGGGGCCCCACCGGCGCCAAAGCGTGACGTGCGACTCGGGTTGACGTTCCCAGCCACCAAGCGCAGGCTGGTCCGGCACGTTTCCTGACCAGAAGGAGACTTATGACCGCCACCGCTTCCCTGCACCCGACGCCCGATACCCCGGGGCGTTCCCGCCTCTGGAGTGTGTTCTGGCTGCAGGGCGTCATTCCCAGCAACATTCTGTGGGCGGTAGCCCTCTGGGCCCTGGCCAACCAGCGTACCCCGCTGCTGCTGGGGGTCTTTGCCGTGCTGCTGCTCTATACCGGCTGGATCATCCCGGCGGTGTGGCGGGCGGCACCTACTGCGCACAACCCCAACCTGGGCGTGGCCGCGCGCGGGCTGACCGTGGCCTGGGGCCTGAACACCGTGCTGGTGATCTTCTTCCTGACCCTGCAGCTGGTGGCTCAATAGAACTGAACAGGCTCGCCGCCCCGGTCGAAGGCGGCGAAGCGGCCGATCTGACCGTCATGGATGGCGTTGACCATCAGCTGCAGCGGGCGCGCGGCTTCGTCGCTGTTGGGCGCGAAACCGGCGCGGCCATCCAGCGCCGCCACGAAGACCAGATCCCACTCGATGCCGGTGGTGGTTGATTCGGTCGCCAGCGCCTGGAAGCTGGGTACCTCGGCCGGCAGCTTGTCCACGCACAGCACCGGCGACAGGGTGCCGCCCTCGCGGCGGTCATGCCGGTCGCGCTGGTCGTCGGTGGGCGATTCGGGCAGCTCGGCGCGCACGAATACGAACAGCAAGCGTTGCGGTTCAGCCTGCTGGCCTGCGGCGTGCAGCAACTGCTGGAAATCGTTCATCATCATGAGGGTTGTCACACGCCCGCTGCACGGAAAGCCGCATGCTGCCACAACGCCTGCCGCGCGGGGCCGAAGGCGATTGATTTAAGTCATGCCCATGGAACTGACGGCCGCGTACTCTGGCAATCGTTCCAGCAGACGAGGGTTTCCGGGCCGTTCCGGGCACAGGCAAGACGGTGGAGCAACAAGGTGGACCAGCCATGAGCCAACTCACCGACGGTTTCGGACGCAGCTTTCCGTACCTGCGCCTGTCGTTGACCGAAGCCTGCAACTTCCGTTGCAGCTACTGCC
>NZ_JASJSQ010000088.1:0-20626 GCF_030236855.1 Stenotrophomonas maltophilia group sp. Smal13 | reverse complement strand
GTGAAGAAACAACGCCTTGCGCCATCCATCCGCGATTCTAACCGGATCCGGTCCGGTTTTGATGCAACGCAGCATCCGACGTTTCGCGGCCCCGTCACGTGAGCGGCGGGCCCAAGCCTGGCGATCGTAGCCCCAGTAGCGCCAGGCCATGCCTGGCGACGCCTTCAATCAGACCAGCTCCAGAATCTCGTCACCGGCCTCATCGATCTCACCGGTCGGGCGCCAGCCCAGGCGCCGGTAGAAGCCATGCGAGCGCGAACGCGGGTCGGCCGAGCAGGCCAGGAACAGCCGGGTATGGCCAACATCGCGGGTCAGGCTCACCACCTCCTGCAGCAGCTGGCGGCCGATGCCACGGCCCTCGTACTCCGGCAGCAGGGCCAGCACCAGCACTTCGCCGGTGTCGCGGTCGGCGAAGCAGTAACCGGCCATGCGCTCCCCTTCCCAGGCGACGCGGCCGATCGAATCGCCCTGGGCGATGCCGGCCGCCCAGCTTTCCGGCGTGATGCCCAGCTCCGCCAACTGCGCGGCACTGAAGGCGTTCTCGCGGGTGCGCCCGCGCAGGTCGATGCAGGCGGCGGCATCTTCGGGGCGCGCATCGCGGACGAATACAGGCATGCAGGGCATCCTTGCAGTGATCGGCCGACCAGTATCCGCATCACGCATGGACCCGGTGTGGAGACTTCGTGGAGATTGGATGGAGCAAAAAGGGGACGGAGGGGATTAAGTCGTCTTTGCCCAGAATGTCGTATGGGCCTTAAACGACTTAATCCCCTCCGTCCCCTTTTTTGCAGGGCTGCCTCAGCGCTTGCGCCGCACCAGCGCTGAGGAGGCGTCCAGCACGGCGCGGGTCAGCAGGGCCATGGTCTGGACGTCACCCTTCCAGTGCTGCCAGTACAGCGGCACGTCTTCCCACGCGCGCTGGCGTACGTAGACCAGGCGGCCGGCGTCCAGGTGCCGCTTGACCAGCGGCAGCGGGTTCATGGTCCAGCCCATGCCGCCCAGGTTGGCCTGCACGAAGGCACGTGTGGACGGAATCCACCAGGTCGGTGCGGTGCTGGGCAGGTCGTCGCCGGCCATGCGCCGGGCAAAGCGCGACTGCATTTCGTCCTTGCGGTTGAACACCAGCACCGGCGCCTGCGCCAGCGCCTGCGCGGTCACGCCCTTGGCAAAATGGCGTTCGCGGAATTCGGGGGTACAGGTGGCGGCGTAACGGATGCTGCCCAGCGCGTGGATCTGGCAGCCCTGCACCGGCTCGTCCAGCGTGGTCACCGCACCCAGCACCGTGCCCTGGCGCAGCAGTTCGACGGTGTGGTCCTGGTCCTCCACGCGCAGGTCCAGGGTGGTGCCCGTGCTCTGTGCGAACTGCGAGGCGGCCTGCGGGAACCAGGTTTCCAGGCTGTCGTGGTTCACCGCCACCGGAATGCTGGCCTGCGGCAGGTCCTCGTCGGCCAGGCCCATCCGGTGCAGGGCATCGTGCTCGAGCAGGGCGGTCTGCTCGGCCAGCTGCACCAGCACCTGGCCCTCGGCGGTGGCGGTGGCCGGGGTGCCGCGCTTGACCAGCAGGCGACCGACCCGATCCTCCAGTGCCTTGACCCGCTGCGAGATGGCCGAGGGCGTGACATTCAGCGACTGCGCGGCGCGGTCGAAGCTGCCTTCGCGGATCACTGCGGCGAGGGCGCGCAGCTGGGCATGGTCGATACGCATCGAATTAAGTTCCGCTAATGTTGGTTTAGGAAGTTTAGCTCGTCTTTTTCATGTTGCGGCGCGACAATGGCGCCCGTTCCGGTGCTGTCCGCCTTCGCGAGGCACCGTCCCCCCAAGCAAGCAAAGGCAGTGAATCCCATGTTCTCGGTCATCTCCGCCAGCACCGGCCTCGGTGCCTGGTTCTCTGGTGCAGCTACCGGCATCGGCCTGTTCGCCGTGGTCGGGGCCCAGAGCGCCTTCATTCTGCGCCAGGGCATCCTGCGCAAGCACATCGTGCCGGTGGTTGCCACCTGTGCGGCCATCGATGCGATCTTCATCTTTGCCAGCGTGGCTGGCCTGCGCACGCTCACTTCGGCGCTGCCGTGGCTGACCACTGCCGTGCTGTGGACGGGCGTGGCGTTCCTGGCCTGGTACGCCATGAAGTCGGCACGCCGTGCGATTGCCGGTGGCGGCGGCATGGGCGAGGCTGACAGCGACGACGGCAGCCGCCGCGCGGTGCTGATGGCTGCGGTCGGCTTCTCGCTGATCAACCCGCACTTCTGGCTGGACATGATGGTGATCGGCTCGATCGCCGAGAACTTCGGCAACGCCCGCATGGCCTTCGCCGCCGGTGTGGTGACTGCCAGCTGCCTGTGGCTGACCGCGCAGGGCCTGGGCGCACGCCTGCTGGCGCCGCTGTTCACCAAGCCCAGCACCTGGCGTGTGCTGGATGGCACCATCGCCGTGATCCTCAGCATCCTGGCCCTTACGTTGGCGGTGCGCGGGGTCCACTGACCCGGCGCACGCCCCCCCGAACCCACGTCCTGACTCTCTCTCCAAGGTAGTGGTAACGACGGCACCGGCAACGGTGCCGTCGTTTTTTCTGCCGATGTGGCGCGGCAAACGGTCACGTGCCTAGAATCGTGCATCCGGACAGGGTGTCCGGTTTTCCATGGGGGAAGGATGCGCAGGATTGTGCTGGCTGTACTGTTGGGCGCGGTTGTGGGTGGGGCATCGGCCGCAACGCTGGACCTGGATCGCTATCTGCGGCAGGAGTCGTTTACCGACATCAAGATTTCACCAGGGGGCGAGTACGTCGCCGCGACGGTTCCGCTGGAGGCGGGAACCGCATTGGCGATCTACCGCATTGCCGACATGAAGATGGTCGGCAGCTTCCGCCCGCCCCGCAACGATCACGCGCACACCTTCGACTGGGTCAGCAACGAGCGGCTGCTGGTGGGCATGGCACAGAAGTTCGGCGTGCTGGACCGGCCGACGCCGACAGGCGAACTGTTCGGTATCAATGCCAACGGCAAGGGCGGCGAGCTGCTGGTGGGGTACCGGGTTGCCGACCAGAGCCTGGGCACCAACATCAAGGTCAAGCCGGCAGGCCTGGTGGCCGCCTACCTCAGTGATGAGCTCAAGGACGATGACCGCAACGCGCTGGTGACGGTGATCCCGCTGGTCGGCAGTTCGCATGCGCAGGTCGAGCGCATGGACGTGATCACCGGTCGCCGCAACGCCGTGGCGCGCGCTCCCATTCCCGATGCGGACTTCACGACCGATGAGCAGGGCGAGGTGCGTTTCGCACGCGCTGTCGTTACCGATGGCACGCAGAAGCTCTACTACCGCACGGGCAGCAACAGCGACTGGATCCTGCTCAATGATGAATCCCTGAGCAAGCGCATCGAGGCGCCGCTCGGCTTCTCGGCCGATGGTCGGCTGGCGTACCTGCAGGTCGAGCAGGCAGATGGACCTGATGCCATTGTCAGCTGGGACCCCCAGAGCAATGAACGACGCACCGTGCTGCGCGATGGGAGTGCCGACCCGGCGCGCATCATCCGGCGCCCCGGCAGCCGCGTGCCGGTCGGGGCCCTGTTCCTTGGCAGTGCGCCGCGAACGGCATTCTTCGATGACGCCTCGGACGACGCTCGCCTGTACCGCAGCCTCGAAGCCGGCCTGGGCGGAGCGGTCTACATCACCTCCAGCACGCGCGATGGCAAGACGGTGCTGGTGGAAACCTGGTCAGGCAGCAATCCGGGCGATTTCTATCTCTATGACACGGTTGGCAAGAGTGCACGGCACCTGATCAGCCGCAGTGACTGGATCGACCCCGCGCTGGCGGCGGAGGTGCGTCCGATCAGCCTGACGGCCCGTGATGGGCGTCCGCTGCATGGCTTCCTTACCGTCCCGCATGGCCGCGAGGCCCGTGCGCTGCCGATGGTGGTGGTGCCGCACGGAGGTCCGATCGGTGTTGCCGACCAGGGCGCCTATGACACCGAGACACAGATGCTGGCGGCGGCAGGTTACGCGGTACTGCAGGTGAATTTCCGCGGCTCTTCCGGCTATGGCCGGGCCCACATGCAGGCCGCGCGAAAGCAATGGGGGCTGTCGATGCAGGATGACGTCACCGATGCCACGCGCTGGGCGATCGAACAGGGCGTGGCCGACAAGAACCGCATCTGCATCTATGGCGCCAGTTACGGTGCCTATGCGGCGATGATGGGGGCGGTGCGCGAACCGGGCCTGTACCAGTGCGCGGCCGGCTACGTCGGCATCTACGACCTGCCGTTGATGTACGCCCGCGGAGACATCCAGAGCGATGAGTCAGGCCTGGCCTACCTGCGGAACTGGCTGGGATCGCCCAAGGATCTGGCAGAGCGTTCCCCGGTGAATCTGGCCGCGCAGGTGCGGGTGCCGGTATTCCTGGCCGCGGGTGGCCAGGATCAACGTGCGCCGATCGTGCACAGCGAACGCATGGAAGCTGCGTTGAAGAAGGCCGGCACGCCGGTGGAAACCCTGTACGTCAAGAATGAAGGGCATGGTTTCTATTCCCCTGCCAACCAACGTGCGTACTACAGCAGGTTGCTGGCCTTCCTCTCGCGCAGCCTGGGGGGCCAGGTGGCCGGGCAGGCCGCGCCTGCGGAGAAGAGCAGCGCGCCCTGAACAAGCCGGGGGCGGCGGATGATCGATCCGCCGCCCCCGGAGTTCGCCTGCATCGGGCTTACTTGACCCCGTGCATCATCTTCTTCAGCAGCGGCGCGGCGATGAAAGCGGCCAGCGCACAGCCCAGGCCGATCCACATCAGCAGCCAGAACAGGTGCGCATAGGCACCGGCCGCGGCCACCATGTCCAGCGATTCGCCTTCGGGCACTTCGATCGCGGCCAGCTTGCCGAACAGCGCCGCCAGCGTTTCCGAGAACGCGGTGGCCAGGAACCAGGTGCCCATCATCAGGCTCATCACCCGCGGCACGGCCAGCTGGGTCACCGCCGACAGGCCGACCGGCGACAGGCACATCTCACCGCTGGCCAGCAGGAAGTAGGCCAGCACCAGCCACCACACGCTGGCCATCTCGCCGGTGGCGCCGACCTGCTGTGCGGCCAATGCCAGCGGCACGAACGACAGCGCGCCGATCACCAGGCCCCAGGCCGATTTGACCGGCTTGCCCGGTTCCCAGCCGCGGCGGTCCATCCACGTCCACAGTGCGGCGAAGGCCGGCGCCAGCAGCACCAGGAACAGGCCGCCGAGGTAGGTCAGTGAGCCGGCGGTCTGCGGAATCACCAGGCAGTCGCGCACCAGCAGCACCAGCATCAGCACGACGATGGCGGCGAAGAACGTTCGCGGCGCAGATGAGCCCGGACGGCGCTCGGACAGCCGCGCGCTGACCACGAAGCCCAGCGGTGCCAGCAGCAGCGAGATGATCGACCACGGCAGCGGGGTACCGCCGGTGATCACCAGCGAGGGCACGATGTCCTTGGTCAGCAGGCGGTCGGTGAAGGTCACCCAGGAGCCATACGACTGCTCGTACATCGTGAAGAACACCAGTGCCATGAAGATCAACACCATCAGCGCGACCATCTGCTGGCGCTGCACCGGCGTGCACTTGCTGCCGGTGAACCAGGCGAACCAGACCAGCACGCCGCCCAGCACCACCAGCATCAGCATCAGTGCCAGGCTGATTTCACCGCCCAGCGCGAACGCGCCGTTGCCGGCCGCCCACATCAGCCAAGCCACCGGCAATACACCGAGCATCGCGCACAGATAGATGAGCCATTCGCGCGGCAGGCCCAGCACCTTCTGCTTCAGCGCGGCCGGCTGTGGCGGCTCGGCGTGGCCCTGCAGGTACTTCTGGCCCCACAGGAACATCGCCAGGCCGGCCAGCATGCCGATGCCGGCCGCACCGAAACCGTACTTCCAGCCATAGGCCTCGCCGAGGAAGCCGCACACCAGCGAAGAGAACAGCGCGCCGAGGTTGATGCCGGCGTAGAACAGCGAGAAGCCCGAATCGCGGCGCGGGTCGTCCTTGGCGTACAGCTTGCCGACGATGGTGGAGATGTTCGGCTTGAGGAAGCCGACGCCCATGATGATCAGCGCCAGCGACAGGTAGGTCACCGCCAGTGCCGAGGTGTCGCGCACCACTTCGCCGTTCACGCGATACGCGGCGTGGCCTTCGAAGGCCATGCCGAGGTGGCCGAGCACCAGCAGGATGCCGCCGAACAGCACCGCCCGGCGCATGCCCAGCCAGCGGTCGGCCAGCATGCCGCCGAACACCGGGATGCAGTACACCAGGCCGCCATAGGCACCGAGCAGGTCCAGGCCGGCCTTGTCGCCGAACAGGTGGTACTTGGTCAGGTACAGCAGCAGCAGCGCCTTCATGCCATAGAAGGAGAAGCGCTCCCACATTTCGGTGAAGAAGCAGACGTAGACGCCCTTGGGATGGCCCAGGAAATCGTCGGAAGCGATAGCGGTGGAATTCATCGCGGAATTATAGGCCTGTGGCCCGATCCGCTTTCAGTAGATCCACGCCATGCGTGGATTGCCGGACTGGCCTGGGCGATCACAGGTACCGCAACCACGCCAGATCGCGCCTTCGTGCCTTGAACCGCGCGAACGCCCGCGTCGGCGGGTACAGCACCACCGCCAGCGCACAGGCCACCAGCAGCAGGCCGGCCACCGAATCCAGTGCGTACAGATCACCGTGTGTCGGCCCCCAGATCGCCAGCGCGGCCAGGTACAGCCCCTTCAGCACATACAGGTGCAGCAGGTAGAAGAACATCGGCGCGGCGCCGACATCGGCCAGCGGGCGCAGCGCGCGCGCCAGTGGCGGCCATTCGTACAGGCGCAGCAGCAACAATCCCACGCCCAGGGTCAACAGCAGGAACTGCAGCGACGGCGGGTACTTGGTGATGTTGAACACGCTCATCCAGGTGCGCAGCGTGCTGGTCTGGTACTGCCACGGTGCATCCCCGTACTGGTTGGCGAACCGCAGCAGGGCGAACAGGGCCAGCGCGCCGACGCCTGCGCACAGCAGCCAGCGCTGGCGTTGCGCGGGGTCGCGGTCGCGGGCGAACCACGGTCCCATCAGGTAACCCAGCGCGATCACCCCGATCCACGGCAGCACCGGGTAGGAAGTGCGCAGGCGCAGCGCGCCGGTCTCGATCCAGTCGCGCTGGTGCAGCACTTTCCACAGCATCGCCAGCAGACCGTGGCCTTCCACTCGCACGCCGTCCAACAGGTTGTGCCCGGCCACCACCGCGACTGCCAGCACCAGCAGGGCCGGGCGCGGCAGCCACAGAAGGCCGGCCAGCGCGATCATGCTCAGTCCGATGGCCCAGATCACCTGCAGGTACAGCGTTTCCGGCGGCAGCTGGAAGGTCCAGGCGAAGTTCACCAGGGTCAGTTCCAGCACCACCAGGAACAGCCCGCGCTTGAGCAGGAACGCGGCCATGGCCCGGCGTGGATCCGGCTGGCGCTGGCCGTACAGCCAGGCCGACAGACCAGTGAGCAGCACGAATACCGGGGCGCACAGATGCGCCAGCAGACGGCAGGCGAACAGCGCAGGGGAGACCGTCGATGCGTCCATCGGGTCGCTTACCTGATGCTGCAGGAAGAAGGTCTCGCGCACGTGGTCCAGCAACATCAACAGCATCACGGTGCCGCGCAGTTGGTCGATGGAGGCCAGGCGAGGGGAGGGGGAAGGGGGCATGCGATGCAGTAACAGCAAGGTAGCATTAAGATATAACATATCATTTGCTCTGCGCCCAGCCGGACTTTGCCGGGTCGGTCGATTGCCGGTCCACGTACTGGCCCATTGCGCTGCAGCACACGCCCCCATCCTTTGGCACGCTGGACTTGATCTGCCCTGAACGCTAGCGTGGCAGGGATTTTTTGCCAGCAGGGGCTTCCATGAACCACGACGCTGCGCCCAAGCAGCTCACCTTCCGCGCAGTGGCCCTGGCCATCGTGCTGGCGGTGGTGCTGTCGGCCGCAAACGCCTACCTCGGTCTGTTCGCAGGCCTGACCATCGCCACCGCCATTCCCGCCGCGGTGATTTCCATGGGCGTGCTGCGCCTGCTGGGCGGTGGCTCCATCCTTGAAAACAACATCGTGCAGACCGGCGCCTCGGCCGGTTCGTCGATCGCCGCCGGTGTGATCTTCACCATCCCGGCGCTGGTGATCATGGGCTACTGGCCGGACTTCAAGTACTGGTGGGTGCTGGGCATCGCCGGCCTCGGTGGCCTGCTGGGCGTGCTGTTCTCGGTGCCGCTGCGCCGTTCGATGATCGTTGAAGACCCGCTTCCGTTCCCGGAAGGCAAGGCTGCGGCCGAAGTGCTCAAGGCTGGTGAGAACCCGGGCCCGGGCCTGAAGATCCTCGGCCTGTCGGCAGTCATCGGTGCCTTCGTCAAGCTGGCCGCGGAAAGCGGCATGCGCCTGATTCCCGACGCCTGGGCCACCTCGGCCTACGTCGGCAGCTCCAAGGTCACCGCCTTCATCGGTACCAACCTGTCGCCGGCACTGCTGGGCGTGGGCTACATCGTCGGCCTCAACGTCGGCATCGTGGTCGTGTCCGGCTCGATCCTGACCTGGCACATCGCCATCCCGATCTACCAGGCGTTCTTCATGAACACCGATCCGGGCCTGGCCGCCTCGGTCGCTACCGCATCCTCCACCGAGGCGGCGTTCGCCATCTGGGGCGCGAAGATGCGTTACCTGGGTGTCGGCGCAATGCTGATCGGCGGCATCTGGACCCTGATCTCGCTGCGCAAGTCGCTGCTCAATGGCGTCAAGAGCGGCTTTGCCGCCGCCCGCAAGAGCGGTGGCCCGGTGCTGGCGCACACCGAGCGCGACCTGCCGATGAAGTGGATGCTGGTGGC
Source organism: Stenotrophomonas maltophilia group sp. Smal13 (assembly GCF_030236855.1). Taxonomy (NCBI): domain Bacteria; kingdom Pseudomonadati; phylum Pseudomonadota; class Gammaproteobacteria; order Lysobacterales; family Lysobacteraceae; genus Stenotrophomonas; species Stenotrophomonas maltophilia group sp. Smal13. The sequence goes on along the minus strand of NZ_JASJSQ010000088.1, from coordinate 11,788 downwards.
CCTGGTGGTCTTCGTGCTGCCGCTGCTGGCCCTGTACCAGGCCATCGTCGGCCAGTGGCACGTGTCGATCCCGATGACCATCATCATGATCGTTGCCGGCTTCCTGTTCGTGTCGGTCTCGGCCTACCTGGCCGGCTTGATCGGTTCGTCCAACAACCCGGTGTCGGGCATCACCATCTCCACCATCCTGTTCGCCTCGGCCGTGCTGGTGGTGCTGCTGGGCGCCGATGGCCTCAAGCCGGTCGGTGCCGGCGGTGCGCCGCTGGGCGCGGTGGCGGCGATCATGATCGGCGCGGTGGTGTGCTGCGCCGCAGCGGTTGGCGGTGACAACCTGCAGGACCTCAAGGCCGGCTATATCGTAGGTGCCACCCCGTGGAAGCAGCAGCTGATGCTGGGCATCGGTGCCTTCTCGTGCGCGCTGATCATGGCCCCGGTGCTGAACCTGCTGGCCACCGCCTACGGCATCGGCGTGAAGTCCGAGCTGCACCCGAACGCGCTGGCTGCGCCGCAGGCCAACCTGATGGCCTCGGTGGCCAAGGGCCTGTTCGGTGGCGAACTGCCGTGGACCTTCATCGGCATCGGTGCCGTGGTCGGTGCCGCCATCATTGCCTTCGACAGCTGGCTGAAGTCGCGCAACGCACGCTTCCGCGTGCCGGTGCTGGCCGCCGCCATCGGCATCTACCTGCCGCTGGAGCTGATGGTGCCGATCTTCCTCGGCGGCCTGATCGCCCACCTGGTCGAGCGCTTCCACAAGGTGCGAGCCGATGACGAAGAAGGCCGCGACCGCGTGCACAAGCCGGGTGTGCTGTTCGCTGCGGGCCTGATCACCGGTGAGGCACTGATGGGCATCGCCATCGCGATTCCGATCGTGGTCAGCAGCCGCGCCGACGTGCTGGCCGTGCCGTTCCACCTGCCGGGCGCGCAGTGGATCGGCCTGGCCGTGCTGTTCCTGGTGGGCTGGCTGATCTACCGCACCGGCAAGTACACCAAGGCGTAAGGGATGGGTAGTGCCGGCCGCTGGCCGGCAATCCCGGAATCTCGTGATACCCCTGGTTGCCGGCCAGCGGCCGGCACTACCGCAAACCGCGCTACGGCGCGGTTTGCTTTTTCTGGCGGCGGGGCCAACCCCGCGGGCAGCCATGACCGATGGCCTTGGCAGCCCCGGCCGCACGGGCCTACCATCGGTTTTTTGCCGTCCTGCGGAGACCCCGATGAAACTGCGTCATGCCCTGCTGCCACTGAGCCTGCTGGCTGCCCTGCCCAGCGTTGCCGCTGCCCGTGGCCTGGAAGTCCGCGACATGGTGGCCATGGACCGCGTCTCCGCGCCGGTACTGACCACGGACGGTGGCACTGTGGTGTTCGCCAAGCGCAGCGTGGACGCCAACCTGAAGGCCTCCACCGCGCTGTTCGCGCGCAACCTGCGCACGCGTGATGCCGCTCCGCCGAAGCAGATCACCCCGGCCGGCTGGAGCGTCAATTCCGCGTCGCTGTCGGCCGATGGCCAGACCGTGTATTTCCTCAGTGCCAAGAACGGCAGCCAGCAGCTGTACGCGCAGCCGATCAATGGCGGCACCCCGCGCCAGCTGACCGACTTCCCGGTGGACGTGGACAGCTACCACGTGTCACCGCAGGACGACCGCGTGCTGTTCAGCGCCGGCGTGTTCCAGGCCTGTGCCTCGGACCTGGCATGCACCGAGAAGAAGCTGAAGGAAAAGAAGGACGCCAAGGCCAGCGGCCAGGTGTGGGATTCGCTGTTCGTGCGCCACTGGGATACCTGGAACGACGGCCGCCGCAACACCCTGTTCGTGGCACCGCTGCCGGCAGCCAAGGCCGGCGCGGTCAAGGGCGCCTCGGCGCTGAGCGCGACCATCGACGGCGATGCACCGTCCAAGCCGTTCGGTGGCAATGACGATTTCGCGTGGTCGCCGGATGGCGCCAGCGTGGTGGCCAGCATCCGCGTGGCCGGCAAGCAGGAGCCGTGGTCGACCAACTTCGACCTGTACCGCTTCGACGCTGCGGGCAAGCAGGCGCCAGTCAACCTGACCGCCTCCAATCCGGCCTGGGATGCCGGCCCGGTGTTCAGTGCCGACGGCAAGACCCTGTTCTACCGCGCGATGAAGCGCCCGGGCTTCGAGGCCGACCGCTTCGGCCTGATGGCGATGGACCTGGCCAGCGGCAAGACCCGCGAGATCGCGCCGCAGTGGGATCGCTCGGCCGGCGGCATCACCCTGTCCGCCGACGGCGCCAGCATCTACACCACTGCCGATGATCTCGGCGAGCACCCGCTGTTCCAGATCGACGTGGCCAGTGGCAAGGCCACCAAGCTGATCGGCGACGGCAGCGTGACCTCGGTCGACGTGGCCGGCAACAGCGTGGCGATCACCCGCAACAGCCTGAAGAGCAACGACCAGGTGCTGGTCGGCCTGCTGCCGGCCGCAGGCGAAGCCATCGGCGAGCTGCGCGCACTGACCCCGGCCGCAGGCGACGTGCTCAAGGACGTCAGCTTCGGTGAGTACGAACAGTTCGAGTTCAAGGGCTGGAACAACGACACCGTGCATGGCTACGTGGTCAAGCCGCACAACTACCAGGAAGGCAAGTCGTACCCGGTTGCGTTCCTGATCCACGGCGGCCCGCAGGGCAGCTTCGGCAACGGCTGGAGCTACCGCTGGAACCCGCAGACCTATGCGGGCCAGGGCTACGCCGTGGTGATGATCGACTTCCATGGTTCCACCGGCTACGGCCAGGCCTTCACCGATGCGATCAGCCAGCACTGGGGCGACCGCCCGCTGGAAGACCTGCAGAAGGGATGGGATGCGGCGCTGAAGAAGTATTCCTTCCTCAACGGTGACAAGGCCTGTGCGCTGGGCGCCAGCTACGGCGGCTTCATGGTCAACTGGATCGCCGGCAACTGGAACGGCCCGTTCAAGTGCCTGGTCAACCATGACGGCGTGTTCGACCAGCGCATGATGGGCTACGCCACCGAAGAACTGTGGTTCACCGAGTGGGAGCAGGGCGGTACGCCGTACCAGAAGGCGGCGAACTACGAGAAGTTCAACCCGGTCAACCACGTGGCGGACTGGAAGAAGCCGATCCTGGTCATCCACGGCCAGCAGGACTTCCGTATTCCGGTCGAGCAGGGCCTGGCCGCGTTCACTGCTGCCCAGCGCCAGGGCATCGAATCGAAGTTCCTGTACTTCCCGGATGAAAACCACTGGGTGCTGAAGCCGAACAACAGCATCCTGTGGCATGACACCGTCAATGCCTGGCTGAAGCAGCACATCGGCAACTGATGACTGCAGCGCCGCCCTTCGGGGCGGCGCTTTTGTTTCGCCATCTGCTGTACCGGTGGGTGCCGACCGTTGGTCGGCACACCTTCCTGATCTGCCGCCAACAGCAGCCGGCCAGCGGCCGGCTCTACCCAGAGCGCCTGCATGCCCTCGACCGCCCTGATCCAGAACGACATCGTCGTCTTCGGTTTGATCGCCGCCACCCTGGGCGCCGTGTTCTGGACTGCCTCGCGGGAGCAGGGCCTGTGGAAACGCTTCTACACCTTCGTGCCGGCACTGCTGCTGTGCTACCTGATTCCCGGCATCTACAACACCGTCGGCCTGATCGACGGTCAGAACACCAAGCTCTACAACCCGATCGCACGCGACATCCTGCTGCCGGCAGCGCTGATCCTGCTGACCCTGGCGGTGGACATCAAGGGCATCCTGCGGCTCGGCCCGAAGCTGGTGCTGATGTACCTGGGTGCGTCCGCCAGCATCATGCTGGGTGCGGTGGTGGCTTTCCTGGTGATGCGCGCGCTGCATCCGGAAACGGTGGCCGGTGACACCTGGGCCGGCATGGCCGCACTGGCCGGCAGCTGGATCGGCGGCGGTGCCAACATGCTGGCGATGCGCGAAGTGTTCGACGTCAACGCCACCACGTTCGGCCAGTTCGCGGTGGTCGATGTCGGTGTCGGTTACGTGTGGATGGCCGCGCTGATCTTCCTGGCCGGGCGCGCAGCGAAGATCGACGCGCGCAGCGGTGCCGACACGTCGGCCATCGATGAGCTGAAGGAGCGCATCGCGCGCTTCCAGGCCGAGCATGAGCGCGTTCCCAGCCTCACCGACCTGATGCTGATCGTGGCAGTGGCCTTCGGCGGCGTGGGTCTGTCACACGCGATCGGTGCGCCGCTGGCAGCATGGTTCAAGGCCAATGTCAGCTGGGCCTCGCAGTTCAGCCTGGATGCGCCGTTCGTGTGGGTGGTGGTGCTGTCGACCACGCTGGGCCTGAGCCTGAGCTTCACCCGTGCACGCACGCTGGAAGGTGCGGGCGCCTCGCGGCTGGGTTCGCTGCTGCTGTACTTCCTGATTGCCTGCATCGGCATGCAGATGGATCTGCTGGCGCTGCTGGACCGCCCGTGGCTGTTCCTGCTCGGCCTGATCTGGATTGCCGTGCACATCGCGCTGCTGTGGTGCCTGGGCAAGCTGCTGAAAGTGCCGTTCTTCTACTTCGCGATCGGTTCGCAGTCGAACATCGGTGGCCCGGCTTCGGCGCCGGTGGTGGCTGCAGCGTTCCATCCGGCCCTGGCGCCGGTGGGCGTGTTGCTGGGCACGATGGGCTACGCCACCGGCACCTACCTGGCCTACATCGTCGGCATTACCCTTCGCGCGCTGGCAGGGCAGGACTGATGGGGTAGTGCCGGCCGCTGGCCGGCAACCAGGTAATGCTGCACGGGTTCATGAGGTTGCCGGCCAACGGCCGGCACTACCGATGCGTTACGCCACCGGCAATCCGCGTTCGATCAACCACGCCTTCGCGTCTTCGGCGTCCTGCTCGAACCGCGCCGAGTGAAAAGAGGGGCGCCGCAAGGTCCGGCGCGTCGCCACGCGCCCGTGGCCAACCGCGCCCGCGGCTTTACGCCACCGGCAACCCGCGTTCGACCAGCCACGCTTTCGCGTCTTCGGCGTCCTCTTCAAACCACGCTTTCGTAGACCCCAGCCGATACGTATACCCCCAGGCATCCATGTCGGCCATCAACCGCGCACTGCCAACGCCAGGCAGCTGCCCGGCCAGCACGATCTGCAGGTAGCAGGTGGCATCTTCCTCGGCCACCGAGTCGGTGGCGTCGGTATGCACCTGCGCACGCCGCTCCGGCGGCAGCACGATCAGATGGCAGGCTTCGTGCAGCATCGAGTGCACGGGCGTGTCATCGCGCACGTACACGTTGCTGGCGATGATGCCGGCCTCGGGCTCGCCCCAGTAGCTGCCGGGAATCGGTTCACCGGCCGCGACGTGGTGCAGCTGCAGGCCATGCGCGGCGAGCAGGCACTGCGCATCAGCGAAGGCGATGTCGCCCACGCAGGTGATGTCCACGGCGGTTGTTGTATCGGTCATGCGGGTCAGGCAGCCCCGCCCGTGCAGGCACGGGCGGGGCAGAGCTTCAGGGTTTGTCCGGGCCTTCAGGCAGCGCCACGGAGATGTCCAGCACATCGTGCTGGCCATCCTTCACCAGGTCGACCTTCACTGCATCGACGTCGATGTTCACGTACTTCTTGATCACTTCCAGCAGCTCGCGCTGCAGCAGCGGCAGGTAATCGGGGCCGCCGCGGTTGCTGCGCTCCTGCGCGATGATGATCTGCAGGCGGTTCTTGGCGGTTTCGGCGGTGGTCTTCTTCGCTTTGAGGAAATCAAACAGGCCCATGCTTACCCTCCGAACAGCTTGCTGAAGAAGCCCTTCTTCTCGACGTTGGTGAAGCGCATCGGGCGTTCTTCGCCGAGGATGCGCGCGACGGCGTCGTCGTAGGCCTGGCCGGCTGCGGACTCGACATCCAGGATGACCGGCTCGCCCTTGTTGGAGGCGTTGAGTACGTCACCCGACTCGGGGATCACGCCGATCGCCTTCAGGCCGAGCACTTCCTCGACGTCGGCGATGCTGAGCATCTCGCCGCTTTCCACGCGCAGCGGGGTGTAGCGGGTCAGCAGCAGGAAGGCCGGCACGTCCTGGCCGGACTCGGCCTTGTGGGTCTTCGAGTCGAGCAGGCCGATGATGCGGTCCGAGTCGCGCACCGACGACACTTCCGGGTTCACCACCACCACCGCACGGTCGGCGAAGTACATCGCCAGGAAGGCGCCCTTCTCGATGCCGGCCGGGGAGTCGCAGATGATGTAGTCGAAGCCGTCGGCGGCCAGGTCCTTCAGGACCTTGCCCACGCCTTCCTGGGTCAGTGCGTCCTTGTCGCGGGTCTGCGAGGCGGCCAGCACGTACAGGTTCTCGAAGCGCTTGTCCTTGATCAGGGCCTGCTTGAGGGTCGCTTCGCCGTGCACGACGTTGACGAAGTCGTACACCACGCGGCGTTCGCAGCCCATGATCAGGTCGAGGTTGCGCAGGCCGACGTCGAAGTCGATCACCGCCACCTTCTTGCCGCGCCGTGCCAGGCCGCAGGCCAGGCTCGCGCTGGAAGTGGTCTTGCCGACGCCGCCCTTGCCGGAGGTGACTACGATGATTTCAGCCAAAGGACTTCTCCTGATGATTCTGTTTGGGTGCTGCGTCAGTCCAGCGCAGCGATCTTGATCTGGTCCTGTTCCAGCCACACCTGCACGGCCTTGCCGCGCAGGGAGTCCGGGACATCGTCCAGTACCTTGTAGTGGCCTGCAATGGCGACCAGTTCCGCATGGAAATCACGGCAGAAGATGCGTGCCGCGGTGTTGCCCTGTGCCCCTGCCAGCGCACGGCCGCGCAGGGTGCCGTAGATGTGGATGCTGCCATCGGCGATGACCTCGGCGCCGGCGCCGACGGTGGCCATCACGGTCAGGTCGCAGTTTTCAGCGTACAGCTGCTGGCCCGAACGCACGTTGCCCAGCTGCATGCGGCCCGGCTGCGGTGCGGCGGCGTCGGCAACCTTGGCCACCGGCGTGGCCGGTGCCGGCTTCGGTTCGGCACGGGCTGCGCGACGCGGTTCCGGCGCGGGCGGCGGCGGCGGGGCCGGCTCGGCCTCGGCACGCTCGTACTGGGCGCGGAACTTGGCCAGCAGTGGCAGCCCGAGCTGCTGCGAGAGCAGGTCGACCGCGCTGGTGCCATAGGCCAGCGCCACCGGCAGCACGCCGGCACTGCGCAGGCCATCGACCAGCGCCTGCGCGGTGGCCACGTCCGGCACCTGGCTCAGGCCGCCGAAGTCGAGGATCACCGCGGCGCGGCCGAACAGTTTCGGCGCACGGGTGACGCGTTCGCGCATTTCCTGCACGAGGCGTTCGACATCAAGGGTACGGATGCGCAGGTTGGCGATGCCCACCTGGCCGATCTTCAGTTCACCGGCCTGTTCGTAATCGAAATTCACCGCCACGCTCAGGTCCCCGTCGGCCGCTGTGCCTGCGCCGGCAGATGCCGGGCACGTGTCCATGCCACATCCGGCAGCTTGCCGCCGTAGGTCTCCTGGACCCACGGGTAGCTGCACAGTTCCTTGGCCAGCATGCTGGCGCGCACGTCGACCTGCGGCATGGTGTTCTGGCCCAGCTCGCGGAAGCCGAAGCTGCCGTGGAAGAGCAGGGCGGCATCGGCGCCATGGTCGAGGAAGACTTCGCAGGTCATCTGCGGGTAGCGCAGCTCGGCAAAGCTCTGCGCGTCGGCATAGAACGCACGGCCGACGCCACCGCCACGACGGCGGCTGGCGACCACGATGCGGTCGATATAGAAGAACGGGGTGTCCAGCTGCTGCTTGAACCAGGCGAAGTTGCTGCTGTCGTGCTGGCTGTCGCTGCCGAAGCCGATCAGGAAGCCGGCCAGGTTGCCGTCGCGCTCGGCGACGCGGAAATATTCAGCGGTTTCGTAGAACAGGCGCAGGCGGGCCGCATCCAGGGGAAGGATGGCCAGGCCAGCGTTGTTGTTCAAAGCCAGGACGGAATCGAGCTCGTGCTCGCGCACGTCGCGGATGACAATCGACATTGTGACTCCGTGGGGTAACGCGGTTGGTCCGTCAAATTGGACCCTGCGCACGATTATTGCATGCCCGGGGTGGGCTGCGGCATGAACAGGGGACCTCGGATGCATGACTTCCGTGGGAGTGCGCGACGCGGGCCGGGCCCGTAGAGTGCTGGCATGTTGGGAGTCCTCAGCCATACCCGCGTCCTCCGTCTGGCCGGCCTGTTTACCTGGGTCATGGTCGGCCTGCCACTGGCGTACTCGCAATTCGAGAACCTGCACAGCCGCAGCGATATGGGCAGCTGGGCGATCCTGTTGTTCGTCGCCTACCTGTCCTTCGGCGCCGCGTACTACTGGCTGACCCGCCTCCTGCGCAGTGACAGCGACAGTCACACCACCTGGCTGGACCGCGGCCTGCTGCTGCTGCTGACGGTTTCGGCGCTGGGCGTCAGTTTCCTCAGTGGTTCGGGCCTGGGCAGCATCCTGATGATGGTGGCTGCCGGCGTCATTCCGTGGATGCTGTCGGCGCGCCTGTGCGTGCTGTGGCTGCTGGTCAGCCAGCTGGCGGTGGCCCCGGTCTATTACATACTGCTGAACTTCCCGCTGTTCGAAGCCGTGATGCAATCGCTGCTGTATGGCGGCTTTTCCATGTTCATCTTCGTGACCAGCCTTGTCGCGAGACAGCAGACCCAGGCCCGCGACGAGCAGCGCAGGCTCAATTCGGAGCTGCGTGCCACTCGTGCCCTGCTGGCCGAAAGCGCTCGCGTCAACGAGCGAACCCGCATTTCGCGTGAGCTGCACGATCTTCTGGGGCATCAGCTGACCGCACTGACCCTGAACCTCGAAGTGGCCGGTCACCTGGCCGAGGGCCAGGCGCTGGACCATGTAAAGCGCTCGCATGCCTTGGCCAAGCTGCTGCTGGGCAACGTGCGTGAGGTGGTCAGCCAGCTGCGCGAGACCGGCGCCATCGATCTGGCGGCGGCGCTGCGCCCGCTGACCGAGAACGTGCCCTCGCTGGACATCCAGCTGGAGATCGAGGATCCGCTGAACGTGGAGGACCCGCAGCGGGCCCACGTGCTGCTGCGCTGTACCCAGGAGATCATCACCAACGCGGTGCGCCATGCCGGCGCCCGCCACCTGTGGATCAAGGTGTACCGTGAAGCCCCCGACCGGGTGGTGGTGGAGGCCCGCGACGACGGCGTCGGCGCGGATATGGTCAATGTGGGCAATGGCTTGCGCGGCATGCGCGAGCGCCTGCAACAATGTGGTGGCCAGCTGCAGGTCGAAACCCGTCCCGGTGAAGGCTTCCGGCTGCGGGCGACGGTGCCGGCAACGGTGCTGGTGGCCGCCCTTACCAAGGTTCCTGAAGGAGTGCGTTGATGATTCGCGTCTGCCTGGTCGACGACCAAACCCTGGTGCGGCAGGGAATCCGCTCCCTGCTGGCGCTCGACGACGGTATCGAGGTGGTGGCCGAGGCCGGCGATGGCCGGCAGGCGGTCGAGCTGATACCGCAGGTGCGCCCCGACGTGGTGCTGATGGACATGCGCATGCCGGTGATGTCCGGGCTGGAGGCGCTGCAGGTGCTGTCGCGCCAGGAGCAGCTGCCACCGACCATCATCCTCACCACCTTCGATGACGACCAGCTGGTGCTGGCCGGGCTCAAGGCCGGAGCCAAGGGCTACCTGCTCAAGGACGTGACCCTGGCGCAGCTGGTCGGTGCCATCCGCACCGTGGCCGACGGCGGTTCGCTGGTGCAGCCGGCCGTGACCCAGCGCCTGCTGTCCGGCCTGGAGCACATGCGCAACGAGTTCGTCAGCCTGGACCGCCCGGACCCGTTGACCGACCGCGAGACCGAGATCCTGCGCCTGATGGCCAGTGGCTTCTCCAACAAGGAGATCGCCAACTCGCTGGGTGTGGCCGAAGGCACCATCAAGAACCACGTGTCCAACATCCTGTCCAAGCTGGGCGTGCGCGACCGTACGCGCGCCGTACTGAAGGCGTTCGAACTCCAGCTGGTCTGAGGAAAACCTTTTCAGGACAATGACTTGAGGTCCAGTCATGGCCCTCGGGTGGGGTTGCCCCCTACTTCACGGGTATCGGTATGCGGTACCCTTCGAATTCTTTGTCCATACAAATACGCAGCCGGCAGGGAAACCGGTGCGCCAATCCCGATAAACAATGCCCGCGAAGCCTGCTAGGATTGGCGCTTCGCTTCAATCAACCCGGCCGTGGGATCGGCCCCGGAGACTCTCTGAATGACCCGTATTATCGAGTTCCTGATCGCCTTGGGGATCGTGGCTGGCCTGTTCGTCATCATTGGCGTATGTCTGCCGGGCGAGCGTCACATCACCGAAAGCATCGAGACCAACCGCAAGATGACGATCGTGTACGACACGGTCAGCAGCCTGCGCCGCTTCAAGGACTGGAACCCGCTGGTACTGCGCGATCCCGCCGTTGAACTGAAGCTGTCCGGCCCGGCCTCCGGCGTCGGTGCCACCCTCGACTTCACCTCCAAGGACCTGGGCACCGGTTCCTGGAAGATCACCGAAGCCGAAGAGAACAAGCGTGTTGCGATCGCCATCGATGACGCCACCAAGGGTCACGACAAGATCACCACCTTCACGCTGGAGCCGACCGGCAAGGGTGGCCGCAACGTCAAGATCACCCAGGACTACTCGGTGAAGTACGGCTTCGACCTGTTCGGCCGTTATGCCGGCCTGTATGTCAGCCGCCAGATCGGCGACGACATCAAGATGGGTCTGTCGCGTATGGCCAACATGCTGGCCAGCGTCCCGAACGTGGACTACCGCACCCCGGAAGCCCCGCTGACCGATCTGGCCATCGTCAATGTGCCGGCTGAAGACCTGCTGGTCGTCAACGCCGGTAACGTGGACCGCGGTCAGGACACGATCACCAAGTCCATCAAGGACAACCAGGAGTGGATCAAGCGCGTGATGGAGGCCAATGGCCTTGAAGCCGCCGGTCCGTTCCGCATCATCACCACCGATTTCGGTCAGGAGAAGTACGCCTTCGACATCGCCCAGCCGGTGAAGAAGAAGGGTGCTGAAGGTGCCACCGCTGAAGAGCTGACCGTCAAGATCGACGGCGGCGCTCCGGTCAAGTACGTGCACGTGGCCCCGCACCGTTCGGCGCATGCCGCCTACACCGGCCACATGGCGGGTCTGGACGTGGCCCGCAACGGCCTGCGTGCCTGGGCTGTGACCAACGGTTCGGAAGTGGTCGATCGCCCGTACGAAACCTGGAAGGACGGTCTGGACAAGTCGTTCACCCCGGAAGCGACCTACGACATCTACTGGGCCGTCAAGTAAGCCTCGGCTGACCCATGTAGTGTTGGACACGAAAACGCGCCGCTCATTGCGGCGCGTTTTTTTTCATCTGGCGCCCGGTAAGGGCGCTGCGCAAGGAGCCCACATGTTCAATCTCGAACGTCGCGCACGTAAGCCATCACTGCTGGCCTGCCTGGGGGCGCTGCTGGCCGCCGCCTCTATCGGCCTGTCGGCCTATGCCTCGCACGGTGTGGCCGACCCGCTGGCGCAGCAGCATCTGAACATGGCGGCGCTCTATGCGTTCGCGCATGGCGCGGTACTGGTGGCGCTCGGGCCGCGCGCGCAGGGCGCGATCGCGCACCTGGCGTTGTACGTGCTGCTGCTGGGCGTGCTGCTGTTTTCCGGCAGCCTGGTGGGCGGTGCGTTGTGGCAGTGGCCGACACGGATGGCACCGATCGGTGGCACCAGCATGATGGCTGGATGGGTGCTGCTGGCGATCAATGCGTTGAGGCGGTGACGGCAATGCTCGGCTTCGAGCGAAGCGACCGGCTTTTGTCTTTGCTCTCTTGTTCCATTCCGTGGCGGACGCACACGGAAA
>NZ_JASJSQ010000087.1:0-20972 GCF_030236855.1 Stenotrophomonas maltophilia group sp. Smal13 | reverse complement strand
TCTCGGCACGGCATCGTGGTGCTGTGCCGAGAGTGGAGCGAGAACCGAACGATCAACTGCCCAGTGGGCCAGGTGGGCCAGGTGTTCCAACACCGCCGTCACCACTGCGGAACCGACCCGAGTGTTTACGAGGCGTGGGCTGGGTCCACGACGGCCGGCAGTTGGACCACGACCAGCAGCACCTGCACTCCGTGCCCTGCTCCCGAGACCCGCAACGTGGGATGCCCTGCAGGTCAGTTTGGCTCGATCGGCCAGCGGCGGACCTTCTCATGCACGGGCACCGGTTCGTGGGACGCTTGGACGCAAACCAACACCACCTGCGCGGCTTGCCCAGCACCTTTCCCACAAGCCGAAACCCAGTGGGTCGCCGCGAGTGCCGCTTGCCCGGCAGGCCAAAGTGGATCGCACACGTGGCAGGCCGAGCAGCGGCGGACCAGGATGGGGTCTTACAACTGCCCGGCCACCACGTGGTCGCTGCCCAGCCCGACGTTCACCACTTGGACAAATTGGGCGGAGACGGGGGTTCGTCGCAACGAGGCCAATACATGCACACCCAACGCACCACCCCCGACGTTTCCCGAATACACCGGGCGATCTTGGCATTCGTGGGGAGACGGAGGGCACTACGGCTGGGCGATCTTCTGCAACGCTCCCCGGACCCTGGCCGAGCTTCAAGCCACCTCGTTGGCATGCACCTGGCAATACGAAACGAACGACACCCCCACGTTTACGCCAGAGCCACCTGGCGTGACCCGCCCAACACCGGCTTTGGAAGCCTGTGTCTACGCGCTGCGCGCCAACTTAACTCCGATGCCAGGTTACGGCTTCGTCAACCACCCAGGCACCGCGGTTTGGCCGGCGGCTTGCTCGTGCAGCGTCGTGGGTCCAGGCGCGCGGTTCTACTGGCAAGACCTGGGAGCGAGCGACTGGGTGGGCTTTGAATTCAAATGCCCCTGACGGCAAAGAAGGCGGGGGGCATCCCTCACGTTCGAAGTGGCAAAGCTTCGGATCTCCAAAACCGACCGGAGGCAATGCCCTCGCACCAAGCGTGCTTTTCAGAAGGCAGGTGGCTTGGCCACCTGCGGCGGCTTCTGGGCTCTTCGCTGTTGTGCCTCGAAGTCAAACCCCAGCCAGGGTTTTCCACATCGCCTTGCCCTGGGCTTCGTGAACCGATGCGTATTGCTGTGGATCCCAGCTGGTCCCGGTCAGCAGCAGCCCCAGCTCTGCCACGATGGCCTGACAGCGATCGCCAAAAGCCAAGACCTCATTGAAGGTCAACCCAAGCGTGTTGATGTCAAACGCGCCAGGCTCCTCGTCCAGCTTGCGCATTTCCAGGTGGGCGTGGTGCTTGTCCCGTAGGGTCTTGATTTTCGCTGCCACGGGATCAGCCGAAAGGATCACCATTTCATTGGAGACCTTTTCCCAGCCATTATCGAAGCGCGAGTAATTTTCGTCCCGATCGCTCTGTCTGAACTTCTCCTGGAAAACAGCCGAGCTTTCGGGCGGCAGGTCACTGATCGGTTCGTCGTGGAAGTGATCGAACATGCGCCCGTAGCGCTCCCGGTAGTGCTCCTTGATGGCTGGATCTGCTTGCAGCTTTCTCCACAGGTTGGTCAGGCTACCCGACCTGAGATCGTTGTCCAGAAAAAGCCGTGACTGATCGCGCACCAGGTCTTGCCCAAGAAGCGGAGCCAAGTGGTTCCACGCATTGGCGCCGGGGGTCTTATCCAATTTGGCTTTGAGCCCTGCCTGGATCGCGGGGTCTTGAATGAGTGGGGACAAAATGTGCCGGCGCTCGTCGAGGATGTGGCACTCCTGCGTGAGCACCCGAACGAATCCATCGATTTGGCGAATACGTTGTTCCAGTTCCTCAGGCTTCATTCTTGCTCCGCCTCCAGCGGCACCTGCTGGAAACGCACCTGCAGCCGCTTGATGAGCGCACGGGTTTCCGCGTTCGGAGCGCGCGTGGACACCAGCACCGCCTCCCCGTTGGGCACGTGGCGGATGGCCTTCTGCTCGGCCCGGAGAACGGCGCGGTATTTCACCGCTTGATAGACGCCTCGCTGGAGTTCGTCCTCCGAGCACTTGCTGGTTTTAACTTCCACCGCCAGGCGATGTCTTCCGTTATCGAAATGCGCGTCCAGTCGGTCACCCGAGCTCAACAACTTCTCGTTGCTCCCCATGGGGAAGTACCCAAAGTCCACGAACTCTTCGGGATGGCTGGCCACCCACGCCTTCAACGCTTTGTGCTCGTCGCTCTCTGGCCGCCCCCCCTCCTGGACTTTAGGAAGGGGAAGAGGCGCATCCGCTGCCACCTCTTCAACCGCCCCGGCGGACGGGGTCAGCATGGTGGCTCCCAGAGCGCGGGCGACCCGGTCCCAATTGGGATAGGTGAAAACGTCTTCCATCGCCTCTCGCAAGTGCGCACGGCGCTCTTCCTCGGTGTCCAGCTTCTTCCCCGCGAAGTAAGCTGGCGAGATGGTGATCGCCCCCTCGCCAGGGTGTTTCGTGTTCTTGTTGACGACGATTGCGTGGAGGGGCGGGATGGGTTCCTTCCACTGCTCGCTGAGCCACTGCAGGGCCTGGGCCACTCCCCCGGCGACGGTGCCGTAGAGGTCTTTGCGGGGTTTGATCTCGTGTCCGAAGGTGTCGTGCAGCTCTTGGGCCAGGTCGCTGTAGGAATGAGCTTCACCCTCCTGCGCCCACCGGATGAGGATGGGCAGCGCGTCCGGGATAACCCGGCTCCGCCAGGGTGTGCGTGCAAACTCCACCTTCGACCAATCGAACTTTTCCATCCTCTACTCCTCCCTTGTCGTCTCGCCATGGTAGCGGCGGGACCAGCACGGGAAAACGATGGGGGCCGATGTCCTGCCCCCTCCCTTCTCAATCCTCGTTGGGCAGCATGATGGTGACCACCGGCTCCAGGGCGTCCCCGGGCCCACACAGTGCTTTCAAGGTGACAAGGCGATGGGTCGACCGCGTCAGGCCAGACCCGGCCTCCGGGTGGGCTTCGTTTGACAACCAGTCGCCGGCGTCGGACAGAGCCACGTGGAGCTGGTAGTGGATCTCCGAACCGTTGCCCTGATGCCGCTTGATGGCGACGTGGAGCATAAAAAGCACATCCCAGAGCCGGCCGTCCACCGACTGGCCGCGCACCTCCAGTCCCGCGGGCACTTCCACGTAGCGTGCCCACGCAGCGCGGGTGATGGCCACGGGCAACTTGAAACCGGCTTCTTTGGCCACGTCGGACACGTCCACTAAGACGCCGTCCTCGATCGCCTGGGCGCGGGTGTAGGAATGGATGAGGTCGGAAGGCTCGAACATGTTGTTTCCTCGCTTGGTGAGTAATGGCCCGGTCCAGGGCATCCGGTGCGGATGTCTTGGAATGGGAAACCCACCGCCCCACCGCTCGGCGCGGTCAAGGGAGGAAATGGAAGGGCTGGCGCGGCCCGCAGCGAAGCGAGGACACGGGCCCTGGAATGGCCCTTGACCGGAGAAGCCGGGCGTTGGGGCCGCGCGCAGCGCACAGGGCTTGAATGAGGTGCCGCGGGCGGCACACCGATTCGGCGTTGAACTTGGGAATACCGTCAGGCCTGGGCGCAGGCCAGAGGGACCCGGTCCATCCAGGTGCTCTGCCCTGCCGATGCTTGGGCGGTGAGCGGGCCAAGGCCCTGGACAAACGTCAGGCGTGCAAGCTCGACGTCGCTCTGGGGCCAGTAAGGACCATCCGGCGAGAACACGAAGTGGTCCCCTTGAAGGGCCCCACAGGTGGTGCAGTGATGGGCCAGGTAGGTTTGCCCTGACGTTCGAGTAGTGGCGAAACGAAGCCAGGGCGCGTGGCCCGCCACGAAAGCGACAGTGTCCTCGTCCAAACGCTCGATGTAGCGCAACACGGCACCCTCCCCCTGATCCACCAGACCCTCGTCGTCGTGCTCCTCGAGCGAGGGCACCCAGATCGCGGCGGTGGGGGTCGGGGCGTGGCAGAAATGGCACTCGGTGTGGCCGAGCAGCAGGCCGTAGGCCGGAGCCTGAAGGGTGGATGGAGGGGCAGCGTGGGTCATGGAGCCATTTTGCCCTGCCTGGGTGTCAGCCGGTGAGACGAGCCTGCGCTGAATCATGGGTGTTTCGGAGCGTGCCCCGCTGTGAACCCAGCCACGCCATTTGCTTGTATTCGTCTTTGCTGAGCAACTTGGACACTCCCAGCCACTGCACCAGGTGGTAGTGCGCAATCGTTCGTGGGTAGCGCTGAATCCCCTCGTGCAACAGTTTTGGCAGGTAACACACAGAACCATCGCGGCGCTCGTATGCGTAATAGCGGTGGCGGGCGGCACGCGTGGTCATGGCGTTTCCCTCAGTGCGCCCAAAGGGCACGATCGATGCAGCGTTCAAGGCGCTGGGCCAACCTAACGCTGAAAGGAAGGGCGATGGGGGCAGCGATGGCGAGAAGAGAAAGGGTCATGTCGGCGGTTCCAGTCGGTGGGTAGAGCGTTGCGTTCTTCCTGATCCCAACGTAGACCGCCCTGGAAATTTGTCCACGGTTGTAGTGGACAGAATCTTGACAAAAAGTAAAAACTGCGGAGCTAAGGCCGCAGTTATTCCTAACATCCCTTCTCGCGCCGAAGGCGTCACCTGCTCTTTTCCACCGCTGCTTCTACAGATGCCGGCGCGCAGCGACCGGTGGCGGCGTTGGGCCGTTGGCTCTACAGCCTTGCCCGCTTTGCACTGACACTTCCCCGGGCTGCCCATGCATGCTGCAGGTGGACAGCACGTTGTTCGGCTTCCACCGTGGCCACCACGTGCGGCATCGCCGCCTTCAGCGATGGCGTGTTCCAGAACGGGCTGCCCCGGTGAGGGTTGCCGCCCAGCCGCAACAGCAGCAACGCCGTCTGTTCAAGTCGGCTGCGCTCGTCGGCGTCGTCGCTCAGCTGGTAGTCCGCCGCCAGCTTTTCCAGCGGGCGCTCGCACCAGTGGTTCCTCTCTTGAGGGTGCGCACCAGCTTGCAGGAGGGCTTCGACGATGCGGGGCCAGGCAAGTGCGGAATGGAGCGCGGGACCTTCGTTGAGGCGCCACGCGTTGGGGTTGGCGCCCTGCCGCAGGGCCTGTAGAGCGCCGAAAAGGCTTCCCTCGACGCACGCGTGAATCAGCTCAGCGCTCGGACTTCCTGGCGGTGGTGGGTGGCGGTCAGCCATGGCGGCTGCCCCGAACCTGGTTCCGAATGAGATGTCCTTGGACGTAGTCTCGGATGATCTGGCGCACCGCTTCTGCGGTGGAAATCCCAGCGTTCACCGCGCCCTGCTCCACCGCCTCCAAGACGCTGCGCTGCAGCGGAAGGTAGGCCAGCCGCACGTCCCGTTCCCCACCCAGCCGACGCTTGCTCAGTGGGTAAGGTTTGGCGGCATACATGGCGAGCACTTGGCGCACGGCTTCGTTTCGCGTGACCTGCACGCGCGCGGCGGCCGCCTGCAAGCGCTCCAGATCACGGGAGTAGCCCCGGGAGGACGGAAGGGTGGCCAAGTCTGGGGAACGGACGGGTTTAAGCACTTCTCTTTCCTTGGACGGCGGTCACAGACGCACGCGCTGACGGGGAGGTTCCAGGGCCGCCGCCGGAGCTGGCGCTTGGCTCTGGGCCTCTTGGCGCGGGTTCCACACTTCCCCACCGATGATCATGCTCGGGCCACCTGTAGCAGGAAGGACCTGCGAAAGCCTGGCTTGCTTCGCTGCGGCGTTGAGCGCACGCGCGGTGTCCTCCTGCATGCTTTTGGCTTCGTAGATCACCGGCCCCTTCAAGTGGCCCTGCGCTTCGTCCACAAGGGCGGCAAGGGTTCGACCGAACTTTGACTTTGGCCCTTGGTTGCGAGCATCGACGTCCCAACGCTCGATCACTTCGAACGCCTTCTCGTGACGGTGGCCAGACTTGTTGAGCTCGCCAAGCGCCGCTTCAGCGTCTTGCACGTTGAAGCGAATGGCGGAGAGCTTCACCGGGTGCGCGTAACCACCACCACTCGATGCCGATTGCGTGATGGCGACCGCTTGGTTTCCGTCGCTGACGAGGTGATGAATTTTCATGTCGATTTCCTTGGTGGTTTTCGGAAGGCGCGATTGCCCATCCACAAATTCAAGGTAGATCGCACTGGAGTTTTGTCCACGACTGTAGCGGACAAAATCTTGACTAAAAGCAAAAACTGCGACACTGAGGCCGCACTTTTTCCTAACATCACTTCTCGCGCCGAAGGCGTCACCTGCTCCTTTCCCACCCCCGCTTTTACAGAAGCCGGCGCGAAGCGACCGGCAGTGGCTCTGGGCTTTGTTTTTTTCAAAAAAAAAGCCCCCTGGCGGGGGCCTTAAAGGACATTGGTTGTTCTTACGCGAGTATTCTTTTGTCAGCACGTCTCACTCCGCGCACTCCACGTCGATCCATTCTTCATCGAACCATTCGTTCAGCGTCGCCAGGTCTTTGACCTTGCAATTGGTGCCGTAATCCGACCCTTCGATGTCGAGCCCCACTTCATAGAGGAGCTCCCCGTCCTCTTGACGCTGCACATTGACAGAGACGGTTTGCTCAGCCAGCAGCTCGTCGTCTTCGCGTCCCAGCTCTGCCCAATTGCGGTTCAGCAGGAAAGCCAGCAATGCGTCTTCAGCGGAAGACTGGAACGCGGGATAGCCCGCCGCGCCGGTCGAATAGGTATACCCAGACAACTGGTCAAACAAAGTGCTGGCAGCGGCATGCGCAGCTTCGTGAGCTTCCTTGACGGTGATGGTGTCGTTTGTGATGAGCATCGTGTGGTTCATGGCGAGATCCTTGTTTGTCGGTTGGCACTATTGCCTTCCCATGTATCCAAGGTAGATCGCCCTGAAAATTTGTCCACGGTTCTGGTGGACAAAATATTGACTAAAATCAAAAACTGCGGAGCTAAGGCCGCAGCTTTTCCTAACATCACTTATCGCGCCGAAGGCGTCATCCGCTCTTTTCCTACCCCCGCTTTTACAGAAGCCGGCGCGAAGCGACCGGTGGCGGCACTGAGCTTTTCTTGGCACAAAAAAAGGCCCCCTCGCGGGGGCCCCAAAGGACATGGATTGATCTTACAGGCTGGTGGAGCGCCAAAGCTTGCCTGCGATGCCACCGACGATGAGGGCCACCGGCATGAGCGCCGTCAGAGCCATCGGGGGCACGGAGGTGAAGAAGTTTCGCTCGCTCTCCTCCAACCCCGGGTAGAGCAGGCCCACAGCAACGCTGGCCAGCTGCAGGGCAACGACGACGAGCAAGCCCACCAGGGCGCCCTTTCCAAAGCCACCTTTGGGCGGCGAAACCGGGAGCCCGCTGGCCCTTGCCGCGCGCACGCGGGCCGCTCGCCAGTTCAACACGTAGAGAATCGCCAGCAAGAGCAGCACGGCTGCCCCACCAGCGGCTGCCAGGCCGGCCTGCCAGCCGTAGCCCTCGTTCTGGCCGATCTCTTGGGCCCCGGCAAGAAACAGCAAGCCCGCTCCCCCAAGGATCACAGTGGCGGGGGCCAACAAGCCCCACTGCATGTGACCGCCGGGGGTGTGGTGAGCGTTGTAAGACATGGGACCTCCTTAAAGTGGTGTTCCTCAATGCATACCGCGATTCCGGTCCTTGGCAAGGTCAGCCCTTCTTCTGGGCTCCGGCCGGCACCCAGCCGGTGGGCTGCTTCTCAAAGACGAAGTCGTAAGCCGGCGGCACGGGGACGGGATCGGGCTTCAACTGCTGCCCGCCCTGGAACCCGACCACGTCCAACGTTCCACCGGTCACGCACGTGGCACGCTGGGGACCAGTTGAGGTGCAATCCGCGGTGAGGTCTTTCCAACCCCGGACCTCGATTCGTTGGCCCATTTCACTGGAGAGGTTGGCATTGGCATGCGCCTCGTAAGCGTGGGCGACTTGTTCGATGGTGGGAAGATCAGCTTTGCTGCTGCAGGCAGCCAACCCTGCGGTGATCAGGCCGAGGGAAACGAGGGTTGCTTTCATGCCGGAGCTCCTTGCGTATGGGTCAAATCAACGTCGATCGTTTCATCGCGGTATCCGAGCCGAACCCTCTCTATCGTCACGTCCATCTTTGGCACCGTTCCCTCCACCCAGACCCGGTTGACGGAGAACACCACCAAATCGTCGCGGTAGCTGCGACCTTGTCGCGCCAAGTTCGCGGCCTCTTGGGCGTCCATTCGGATGAGCAGATGGAAGCGGCCGGCGTTGGGTGGGCTGGACACCCCCGTGGAGGTGCGGTGAACCCACGGCACAAAGCCCTTGCCGGTGACGCTTTGTCCCGCCGCGGACACCTGAGGCATCGGGATGAATCCTTCCAGCACGCCACGGTCGGCCCGATAGGCGACATCGCCCAGCGCTTGGAACGTGGGACGAATCGCAAACCGTCGGATGGCCTTGAAGCGCTGCAGGCGCGCGTCGAAGGCCGGGCCATAACGGCGCTCGATGGCAGCCGGATCATTGCCCGAGACACCGTTGGCGCCGTGGGCCTTCGTGTCCATCAGCCACCATTGCCTCAGGCACCACTGGCGCTTGTCGGCGTCGATCCGATAGGCCGAATGGGCCATTGCCAGCAGCTGCATGTCGCAGGTGTCCACGCCCCCGCCTCCGACAGCCGTCACTCCGGCCCGCAGGTGTTGAACCCCTTCCAAGCCTTCCTGATCCAGGTCCCAGTAGGTCCCAGGCGGCTCAAGGTAAGGGCTCCGCGACCTATCGCTGACCACCTTCGGCGTGCCTTGGATGGCTCGGCCGATGTGGCGAAGCAGGTCCGATCCGGCCCTCGATTGTGCCTGCGCTCCAGCCGCTGCAGTCAGGGCAAACGCCCCGATCAGCACGGTTCTTCTGACCCTCTTCATGGAACCCCCTGTTCCCACCAATAGATTTGGGATCTTGCGGCCAACTTACGTGGCACGTAGAGTCTACCCGGGGCGTAGCCTCTGGGTCATCCTGTCCGCATGCCTGCATTGCATCCGTTCAGCCCGTGACTGCCGCCCCGCCCGCTCCCCGAGCCGTGGTTGCCGCGCGTTTGCGCCAAGCCCGCGTCCTGCGGGGCTTTAGCCAACGCGAGGTCGGAGTGCGGATGGGGATGGACAAGGACGCTGCGTCGGCCCGCATCTCTCGGTATGAATCCGAGGGCATGTCGATCAGCCTGGAAGCCCTCTTCGAGCTGGCCCAGGCCTTGGAGGTGCCCCCGGCCTATCTCTTGGCGACCAGCCCAGCGATGGCCGATGCGATCTTGGCTTTGGGCGAGCAGAGCGTGGCCCAGCAGGAACGTTTTGCCGAACTGCTGGGCGTTTTGGGTGAGCTGCCGGCGAAGAAGCGCAACGCACTCATCGAGCAACTGTTACCGCCCGTCAAGGATTAGGGCATCGGCGAACAAGGACGAATCGACCCCATGTGGACATGGATCACCCACCTCTGCCGCCGCAATAGGACGGAGCCCACCCGGTCCGCCATTGCCATGGCCACACTGATCGAACTGAACATGCTGGAGCTCAACGCAGCGGAGGCCCGCAACCGCGTTGAACTGGACCCACCGGGGCATGAAGCAGCACTTCTTGAGAGATTCAAGGCATCGGCCCAGCTGATCCTCAACGAAAAGCCTCCATCCGACGCCGCAGACTCAACCTGGGAATCCCTTGGCCAGAAGGCACGCCGCCTAAACCGAGGATTCGCAGACCTCCGATTGCAACTCTCCCCGCCAGCGATCGTTGGTGGGGATACAGAGCGGCACGACAATACGCGTCCGGTCCTTTAAGGCGGCCAGGCCAGCTCTTCCATGCGGGCTTTCCTCCGTTGCATGTAGTGCAACATCCCGCTGGCGCACTGCTCAACAACGGGGCTTTCCTCAAAGGCCCCAACCCCAACCGCCGTCAGTGCTGCAATGACGCACAAGTTGGTGGTGGCCACCGCGTTGACGGTGGTCTGAAACAGAATGGCTGCCGGCACGTGCGCCCCGATCTGTCCATTGGGATCTTGATACATCACCCGAATGGCCTTCCCGCCATGGACCAGCCCGCAAAGAGGGTCCCACGAATTGGTCACCGTCCGAGCCAGCTTCTGAGGCTCATCGTCCTGCCCGATGCGTGCAATGGCCTGCTCCACGTCCGCGGCCAGGTCTTTGAGGGCAATAGCCACCCACTTTCCTTTCTCGTTTTTCCTTCGAGGGCCCCGATCTTCCTGGAGAAAGTCCGCCAGCTGTTCGTCGTCGGCAAGGAACTGGACAAACACCGCCCGCAGGAATTGCTCAATCTGGGAGCGGTGCATTGCCAAGGCCACCGCTGGAAGATCGATGGGATGGGTTTCCAACAGGAACAGCAACGCACGCCCGTAGTCCATCGAGGCCCTCAACAGTTGGAAAGCCGCCCGGTGACGCTCGCTGCCGGCGGGAACAGTGATGCGGGCCATGCAGGACATGTTCGATTCCAGGCTGGCCTTGGCCTCTCTGGCCTCCTGTGCGATGTCCAACGCCGTGGGCTGCCGCGTGGCAGCACGCGGCTCCAGCGCATCGCGGATCGCATCCTTCAACGAATTGTGCGTCATATCCTTTGCCCTTCATTCGCGTATTTCAAAAGATGCCTCAGAGCTGCGGCACGATCTTCCCAGCAATCTACGTTCCAAGATGGATGGTAGACCCAAGTCATCCACGCCCCCCCCGTTGCCATAATCGAGAGACCATACGTGGCGCTCCTCCAGATAGCGCCGCCTCCTGCCCTCGGAGTTGGCATGGCGAGCCTGGAAGGTAGGCTGGTCCGACCGCTTCCCGTGATCGAACATTCGCCAAGCGGTGCGGCCGAGCACCAGAATCACCTCTGGCCGGAGCAGAGGGAGGATCACCTCTACCAACAACTTCCCGCCTTGACTGAAGTCGGTTCCTGACGGACGGTGTCCAGCTCTCTTGCCGGCAAAGCGCTGGGACAAGTTGCAAAATGCGACGTGCTGCCAGGCGTGGGCGGCATCCACAACATTTGGGCTGCTTTGACCAGTCAGCAGGCGATCCAGCTCATCAAAGAACTTGCCACCACCTGTCCTCTTGCAAGTCTCCATGTCGCCGAACGTCTCGCGGGTGAATGGACGAGTGATAACGGGGTCGTCGGTCCACCCAGCCTCCCGGTAGTGGGACTCGCCCAGTAGCAAGACGCGGCGCCCTTCAACTCCCTTCCAGTAGCCGCGGCCGACGTAGGGCACGAAGGCCACCTCAGCCGGCCACGCTTCCATGTTCAACTCAGCCGGATCATCCATGCCATTGACCTTCGTATGATGGTGTCAGGCTACTCCACACCGTGCTGCCACGCAGCTATTGCACGCCATCCCATGCCATCCCATTTTTCCGCCACATTTAGCCGACAAAAAGCTCTTGCATACCGCTCGCACGTGCTTTAACTGTATGGGCCTTCAAGGATCCTGCGGAGGCCCCATGACAACTCACCATGGCTGGCAGGCGTGCCGCGCATGCCATGCACCAGGACTTGATGTGCGTGTGGAGGGAGGCTGGCACCTCCGTGCCAATCCCGGCTACTGGGGAACCAGCGTCCCTAAAACCTTGGTCCTGGGGTTTTCCAAGGGGGCCACCCAAATTGCCGCCGCCCAACACGGGAGCTTCGATGGGGTCGCCTTCGCGGGTGCTATGCGCCCTCGCCTCGCAGCTGTATTGCACGAGCTTGGGATCGATCTGGGTGGGCAAACGATCAACGACGCCCTGACCGCCGAAAGCCGCCACATGGGCGCCGCCTCCTTGGTGCGCTGCGGGTTGTCGGTGATGGACAACGGCAAGCTGGTCAGCAGTGGCACCATCATGCCCAAGGCCATGCGTTCGTCGTTGCCTTTGGAAGCCATGAAAACATGCGTGGCACGCCACCTGGACCCGTTGCCTGACAGTGTGGAGCGCGTGGTCTTGTTGGGGACCACCGATGCCTACATGAAGGGGGTCAAGGCGCTCATGCGCCAGCAATTCAACGACTTCCAAGAAATCAACGAGGTAGCCTTCAGCGCCCAAGGCCGGACATGGGTGTTTGCGTCGCACCCCAGCCCGGCCAACGGGACCTTTCAAGCCTGGATCGACGGTGACACCGCCACCGAACCGGGCCGCAAGAAGCAGCTGGCGCGCCAAGCGTTGGGTCACAAGGCCCCAGCGCAGCCCCTTTCAGCTCCGCCTCGCCCGGCACCGGCACCGATCCAGCGTGCCACGCCGCCTGACCCGATTTCACCAGCTAGGGCGTCCAACGGCGACCGTTTTGCCCGAGCCTTCCACCTGGTTCGCCACGATGGAAGGGTGATCGTCGCGGTGCGGATGAGGGACCGAGACACGGGAAACGTGGCGTTCCGGGTGGCCAAAATGGGCAACACCAAGGATGGCCAGCGCGAGATCCACGACGAAGCTGAGCTGTTGCGCTTGTGCGAGAGCGGGCAATACCAAGTGCGCGCCCAACCGTTGGACAAGTCCACACCGGCCAACTTTATTCGGCCGCTGCGAAACCACCGGATCGTGAAGACCCCTGCCCGTTGATCGCCGCACGGCGCGCCAATCCCTCGCAAAGCAACAAGCGAACCATCTCGCTGACATGCAGCCCCTCCCGGGCTGCCGCCTGTTCCAGCCGGTCTTTCAGCTCCTGTGGCACGCGGACGGCCATCTGCACGTAAGGTGGCCGGCTCACGTGGACAGCCTCGCCAGGGTGAGCACCCACGCCAGCACTAGCCCAGCCAGGATTTGGGCACGCAAGCGGTAACGCACACGAAGCGCCCCGCTGGCGTGCCGTGCATTGACCCAGAAGATGCCAGCCAGGCCCAACACGGTGGCCAGGAACGCTGCAGCCAGGACGGCGGCCAACACCGCGCCCACGGTGGTCATGCCAGCGCCCCTGCCATGGTGGCCAGGACGAACCACTGTCCAGCGATGAGGCCGTAGCCGATGAGCAATCCCTCCAAGCCCGCCCAGCGTTGGCCGGGGGTGCGCAGCAGCGCCGCGCTGTCGTTGAGCAAGGACCACCCGGAGAGGATGGACAGCCACTCAAAATCAATGGTCATAGCGGTCATAGATCGAGCCCTCCCCTCCAGCGGAATTGATGGTGGAGGGCAACATGACCTCCTCGTTTTTCACGCGTCCGAACACGCTGGCAAACACGTCCAACAGCGAGGTGCTTTGGGCCGCGTCCCGTTCGGCCTGGCGCGCATACTCGTCCAACCCAGACGGGAAAACCTGGCGTGCGCCGTTGACGGCGCCGCGCAACCCGCTGGCGTTGGGCATGCTCGCCCCAAAGGTGCGGTTCCACGTGTCGGAAAACCGGTCCAAGCCGTCCATGCCCATAAACAGCAATCGCGCCAGCACCAGGACAACCACGGCGTTGACGACAAGCCGCTTCGTCAGTCTGAATCCAATGAACATGTTCCCCCCTTTCGTTTCGTTGGTCGGTGTCAGACGCACGCATCGCGAACGTCATACGTTTGGGATACACCGACACGCGAAACCCACAAGGGGGTTATTTTGACTAAAGCTAAAAATTGGGAGAAAAGCCCGATCACGCTGCAGGCGCGGCTGCACTTGCCCGTCAGCCGGCGCTCGACTGGGGCATTGCTTTGAACGGTTCGACTGACGAAATTGGCAGGGCTAAATCGGGCCCAAGTCTTTGACCACCGCCTGGCCAGGCTTCAAAAAGCCCAATAGCAACCGTCCGCCGGCGACGGTCCGCCTCATGCTGGCGTTGAGGTATCGAGCCTGGAGCTGCGCTGCCACCAGCAGCTCCTGGGTGGCCATGCTGGGCGGCCGCTCCCTGAGCGGATCGCCGGGCGACGCCAGCTGTCCTCCTATGGGCTGGACAACCGCTGGAACGGTCAAGTCGTGCTTGGCATAGGCCGTGGCCATCATCCGGCCGTTCTTGGGCGACCAACCACCCAAGACCAACTCCGTGGTGCAGTGTTCCGCCGGCAACCCAGCCTCGGCAACGGCCTTCATGTAGTTGGGCCAAAGCTGATCGATCACGAGCCCGAGCTCAGCACTCAGTTGCTCCATCGTGAAATCGGCCCGAAAACTTGCCTCCAGGCACAGTTGGTAGATGCGAAGGAAGAACTGGGCTGACCCACGGGTCGCCAGCAACAGTTGGTGCTGGGGAATGAGGAGCAGTTTGGCTCCCGCCGAAGCTTGTCCGCTGTGCGCGTTTTCGGCCCATGTGTCCACGGTCACAACCAGCTGGTTGGCACTCAGCAGAACGTTGAGGATGCTCATCGCAAAAGTCTGGCGGCTTTCTGCCACTATCGGGCCTCATCTCCCCCCTGTCGAGCCCGATCATGGCCCAAACCCTAGAAGACCTGGCAGCGCGATTGGATGCCTGCGAAGTCGATCTGGAAGCCCATCGCGGATATCTCAAGGCGTTGGAGTATGGGCTGCGAACGATCATTGCCAGCCACCCGAGCCCCCAACTACTGCCTGTCGCTTGGAACATGGCTCTCGCGGGAATGGCCGACGCCCATGCCGGCCACCAGACGCTCACCTACAACACGACCTTGCAGCAGGGGCTGCAGGCGTTGACTCAACAATTCAATGCCCTTGGGCAAGGGCGCGACCGAGCATCCAACTTTCTTGGCTGACTGACTCGGGGGGCACGCAATGCCCCCCCACTCAGTCCACTTCACTCACCTGCCGGCTGAAGGCGTGGTGTTTTTGCGGCGGCCAACCTCAACGGGTCATGATGACTCGCGTGGATTCCCCATCCGAGAGCTTGACGCTTTGCATCAAAAGCCCACCCTGCGGAGGCATGAACTCTTGACCGGGAACGGACCACATGATGCCGGTGGTCAGGAAATATTCTCCTGCAGGCAGCCCAGTAAAACTGAAATTGCCTTGGGCGTCGCAAACCGATGTCTTACGCGCCTGCTTGTAATCGGCGCTGTCAGGGATGAACTGCACGTTGGCCGAACCCACGGTGGTATACCCGCTCTCGGCACTGCCGTAAAGCGCGAGCAGGCGCTCGCGACCATAGCCGGACTTGGGCTGCAAGGAGACTTCCAACCCCGCGCAGGTTCTGGGCTGACCACCCCGGGTTTGGAAGAAGGCTTGGCCGTTGATGGCGCCAGTGCCTTTCTCAGAGAACCAAGCAACTTCGCTGGGATCGAAAGTGGTGGTCAAAGCCACCTGCCGCGGCGGCGCTGGCGCAAACGTGGCGCAGCCTGACAGCAGCAAGATGCCGAGAGGAAGAACGAACTTTTTCATTGTGCCCCTGATAGCGCCTACCTTGGCGCGGGCACAGTTTACCGATTGCGTGACACCCCTCACAGTCTGCCCGAGCCGAGTTGGTCCCAGTGGCGTTTGTCTGGCATGGCATGGCAGCCAAAGCGGCTAGCCAAACCACCCGCGATCCACGCGCTCCAGATCGTGGTCTTCGCCAAAGGTGAGGGCAGCCTCTTTGGGCTGCAGGTCGCTGTAGCGGGACAACTCGGTGTCGGTGAGCCCCGCGTTCTGGATGGGGAGGGCGAAGTGCGCTTGCAGAGCGGCGTTGAAGGCGGTGCACCACTGGGCGTTGATGGTCGTCACGGGCGTTCTCTCTTAGGAAATGAAAGGGACCCCGAAGGGCCCCGTGGGGTTCAGGCGTCTTTGGGCTCCGGGAGGCGGAGCGCGACCACCCCGTTGACTGGCAGGGCGTTGAGCATGAACCTGCCGGCCGAACCTTGGCGATCATCGGCCAATGGGCTTCCCGGTCCCACCTCGGGGCTCCCTGGACGGGTGCGCCAGCAAGGGAGCGCTCGAGCGGTTTGAGGGCCGCCGCCGCCCCTAAAGACGGTCGAAGCCTCGGCCAACGCTGAACGCATAGAGGCTTGCGCCTTCGATCGCAGGGGATCACAGTGAAAAAAGGCCTTTCATGAGCAAAGACGACCACTGCTATGACCGCTCATCTTGATCAGTTCGCAGACCTGTGCATGGCTGCCCAGGGGTTTCGTCCCTCGCCAGCGAGGCTGACGGCGTTGTGTGATCAAGACCTGGTCTGGTTCCAGCCGGGCAAGCCAGCCCAGTTTGGACTCACCAAGCTGGGTAAGTCCCAGCTGATGGAGATGCTGAAGGCGTGTTGCTGCGGGACCGTGGATGATCCAATCGCCAGTGCCAAATCGATGCGACCGAACAACGCGGAGTTCTCGGCTGGAATGGCTTACTTCGACGAATTCGAGTGCAATTTGCGCTTGGGCGTTCGACCTGAAATTCTCCCGGACCGCCTTGCCTTCCTCGCTTGGCTGATCAAAGAGCAACCTAGCGCGCCCATGACCGCACAGAAAGCGCCATCGCCCACCCGACGCTGCCGACAGCCGTCCCGTCCGCACCTTGCACCATAGCACAAGGGCATGGCGTGTCTGACGGAGAGCGCAGGCGTGCTCTCGCAAACCTAGGCGCTACCAAGTGCCCGCTTGCGCCATCCGTGCAACCGTATTGATCTTCGTAACAGACGCCGCAGGTGTCAATGCTGGCGATCGCCGGGCTCACGGCCTATTGCTGTACAGTTCAGACGCAGATGCATGGTTGTTCGATCGAGGCTTGCAAGCCAGTGGAGCTGGGGCTGAAGTTCATGGAAAGCTTGCCGATAAACCTGTAACAAGGTAAATGAGGCGAGAAGCCAAGCGAAGCGATGGCGCGTTTCAGATCGGGGGTTGCTTTGAGCGTTCGAGAAAATCGGCGTCGCTACGTCTCGACCGTAATAGGAGCCACGGCGGTGTGCCTCTTGGCGATGCTCGCGGTCGCCCAAGCCATCCTCTACGTGCGTGACAAGGAAGGGGCGGAGGCAGTGGCGGAAGCCGCGGTGACGCGCGCGGAGGCCATATCTCGTGACCGGCGCGTAGCGGCCGAACAAGCCTCTCGCATCGGACAGCCGCCTTGCTCCGACACCGACATCGACTCACTAAAGGAGATCGCGTTCCGCTCCATCTACATGAGCGACATCGGTCGCATCCGAGACGGACGCCTTGTCTGCAGCGCTCTCTGGGGGCGCTCGCGCCCCTACACCCTCCCCGCCCCACGCTTCTCCAGCGGCGCTGTCCGGCTTTGGCACGCGTCGGATCTCGTTGGCTCCCCCTACACCGGGTCCAATCTGATCGCCCAAGGCGACACGTTCACCGTGTCCTCCCCGTCTGCCTTCGAGAGCTTGGACCCTGCGCGCAGCAGCTCCATCAGCATCGAAACGAAGGACCGATCGTTTACATTCCGCACCTTGTCCCCGACCAGCCGCGTCGGCAGCCCGTCTCTCGTCCAAGCTCAACATTGCAGCCGGGTGGCCGACGTTTGCGCGTTCGTTACCAGCCCTAGGCACGTGGTGTCCGAACTGCCCTCGGCGTTGCTCACCACCATCCTGGCAGCGGGTGCCTCGGTAGGGCTTTTGCTCGCGTTCTTGCTGATCAAACACCAAATCACGGCTCGGCAAACCATCCAGCAACGGTTGGTGCTTGCACTGAAGCGCAGCGAGATCGAACTGGCCTACCAGCCACTGCGTCGAATTGGCACGCGGGAGCTCGTGGGATTTGAAGCGCTCAGCCGCTGGCGCCCGCCGGGAGACGATGAAATCCCGCCGGCCATCTTCGTGCCCATCGCCCACCGATTCGGCCTGAGTCCTGATCTTTTTCGATACGTGCTGGCCCGTGCCATGAATGATCTCGCCCCCGCGCTGAGGGAGCATAGGAACCTCTACGTAAGCATCAATGCCGAGCCCGTGGACATGGCCCAAGAGTGCGTCGTTCGCTACATCGGCAGCGTCACCAACGATTTTGGCGTGTTGCCAGAGCAAATTCGCATCGAGATCACCGAGCGGGAAGAACTCGTGTCCGCTGCCGCAAAGAGCAACATGCAGGCCCTCTCTGTTCTGGGATACCGGTTCTTGATCGACGACTTCGGGACCGGCAGCGCCAACTTCTCCCGCCTCGCCCAATCGCCGTTTCGAGGAATCAAGATCGATCGCATGTTCGTGGCCGCTATCAACGAGGACTCCCCCCTGCGGCCCGTTTTGCCAGGGATGTATCGCATCGCACGTGAGCTTGGGCTGGATGTCATCGCAGAAGGCGTCGAATCAGAGGCGCAAGATTTGCTGCTCTACCGGATTGCTCCAGAGGCTATTGGCCAAGGGTGGCACTATGGCTGCCCTCTCTCAACCAAAGACGCGCTTGCCGCCATCCAAGTTGGGTAGCCCTCGCGCACGGGTCGACCCGAGCGCGTTCACTGGCGCTTGACGTTCGCCCTAGCAAGATGTCCGTGCGTCCGATGGACGCGACAATCGTGAAAATCTCCGCTATGGCGCTGACCCCAGTTGGCGCCGCCGAACCCAAAGGGGTGACTCCCCCTCCCCTAGGTGACGCCCCGGCAGTTCAGGGCATCGTCGTGATCGGCACCCCTAGCAGGCGGCCTCTTTAGGGCAACGCGCGACACACACCCTCAGCAGTGGTCGCAACCGACTGGCCGCCGGTCTGGCCTTTTGCTGGTTAACGAACTGGCTCAGCGCTTTCCAACAGCGCCGCTCGGTTACTTCCCTGTGCCTAAGGCTGTCGCCGTGCAGCCCGCCTCTTTATCATGCTCCTGCGACGGCAATAGAGGGATCGGACAGCGGTATCTGGCGTGCGGACTGCGCGGACGACCCCGTAGATGAATTCTTCAGAATCCAATTGTCTCATCTGGTTCCGGTGGGGTTGTCGCGGTGCATCATATGCATTCCGCTCTGTTCAGCTTTTTGTTCATCTTCATGCCCAACATTGGACGTTTCTTCATCGATCAGGTTGAGGGTGTGCGGCGGGCCGACGGCTCGCTCTTGCAGGTCACGCGGATCAGTTGCGCTTGTCTGGAATGCGGCCGCCAACTGCGATTGGTTCCAGGGCATGGCCTGCTGGACTTGGACGGCGCCGCCGTGCTCACTTGCCCGCTCTGTGACAACCGCTAGGCGGTGGCACGCGCGAGGTTGGAAAAGCTTTGCCCCCAACCTAACCACCCGCGCATGGCGAGTCTTGATTGAAGAGTGGACCGCTGTGTGCTGGCCCGAAAGGGCCGATTGACGGTGCAGTCAAGCGGAACGCTCACCGGTTTCCAACGCTTGAGCTTGGGGCCACCCTGCTGCCAGACCGCGATTCGGTGGCCAGCCAATGGAGGAGGGGTATGCACAAGGCTGAGACGGAGGCGTTGGTCAAGTTGGAGCTCCGCCTGAGCGAGTGCGAGAGGCGCCTGCCCAACGCTGAGGGCGAAACCAATGCCTTGGAGTATGCGGTCAGGGCTTTGGTGGCCAGTTCTGCCAATCCCACCGCGGTGCGCCTTGCATGGGCCCACCTGATGCCCATGATCGTCGACATCCATGTGCCTCCCCAGCCAACGCTCCAATGCAGACTTTCTGCTTGGCTTGCGTCATGGACTGAGGTCCGTGGCCGAGCAAATCGACGCTTTGCCCTGCCCCCTAGAGACCTCCCAGATCGAGAACGGTTGCTTGGCCCTTTGAGAGAATTGCTGCCAACAGACGACCGCCCGCTAATGGCCGCTCGCTGTCGCCGTTGAGGTAAGCGGCTTGCAAGCGTCCTGCTGCCATCAACTCCGCCCGTCCCATGCCTGCTGGCTGATTCCGCAAGGGCTCTCCTGGCGACGCCAAGCCTCCCACCAGCGCTTGGACCACGGCGGGACGGCCATCTTCGGACTTTGCATAAGCGGTGGCAACCATGCGCTGGGCGTGCGCCGACCAGCCGCCCAAAACCAACTCGGTGTGCATAGCGCTGATGGGTATGCCAGCGGCTGCCGCCGCGCTCACGTAGTTTGGCCAGAGGCGATCAATCACGCCGCCAAGCTCGCCGGACAGCCGCTCTATCGTGAAGTCTGCTCGAAAACTGGCTTGGAGACAGAGCTCGTAGATTCTTAGGAAGAACTGGGCCGACCCACGCGTGGCCAAGACGGCGTTGTGCTGAGGCAGCAGAAGCAACTTGGCGCCCTCTGAGTGCGCCCCGGTTTGAGCATCTTGCGCAAGGGTATCGACGGTCACAGCCAAGTGATCGGCACTCAGCAACACGTTCAAAATGCTCATCTGCCGTCCTTGGGATCCATTCAGTCGATTGAACCTTCCAACGCCAATTCAGCCATAGGGGTTGTTGAGAATCTCAGACGCAATCCGCTCTCCCGCGTCCAACGCATGGAGGCACGACGACGCTTTGATGCTCAAATCCGAGCGCCCTCCCACGCCATGGACCTCGACAGCGAGAAGAACCCAACGGCTTTCACTGAGCCGCCAGATCTCGGAGGTGTAAACGTGCTCTCCCACCGACAAGGTGACCCGTTCTAAATCTTTGCCCGGCTTGGAAGTACCCATGGCCCTCGAACCCTGACTGTTCAAAAGCAGTGTGCACGCGAACGCCGCTGGCCTCAACTGATCGCCTTCCTGCGACGCGGGGAGTCACACTCAAGCGAAATGCCCCCCGATGGATCAGACCCAGTCCTCATTGGATGCCGGCGATGTGACCGTGACCTGCCCAACCTGGGGTGGCCGTCATGGCGTTGAAAGGGCGGGACATAGTGAGGGGGCCGCGCCCACCGCGTTCGGGGCATCTCCGGCCGACTCCACCGCTGAAATGGGCCCGATCTGCAGCAGAGCCAAGGCCGCCAAGCACGCCTGCCGACTGGCGAACGTCTCCCGGGGAGCCATCAAAACATGCCCGCGTGGCGCCACCAGCCGCCAGCGCCAACCTTCCGCCCCGGTGATCCGGGCCCAAAATCCCACCCGGTGGTATACCTCAACGTACATAGCTGCCTTGCGTGATCAATCTGCGATGCTAGCGCCATCGAACCGAGCTCGGCCTATCTTCCGGCCGGGCGTTTAACTCGTCTTTTGAACAACGCGCTCAGGCGTGCGTCGCTAGAGCCTGCTCCGGCCCCGGGACGCCCCGGCTCACAGGCTCATCCAGCAGGTTTGAGCCCCCAGGACGTCCGGGAAGAGACCGCAACAATTGACTCACCCTGTGGACGCTTCCTCCCCTACCCCCCTCCGCACCC
>NZ_JASJSQ010000086.1:0-21323 GCF_030236855.1 Stenotrophomonas maltophilia group sp. Smal13 | reverse complement strand
GTATCAATCAAGGCGCAACACGGAGCGCTTGATAAACCTTATTCCGCCAACATCGCCGTCAGTTTCTCCCGCGCCGGCCCTGCCAGCTTCGGGTTGTCCAGCGCGAAGCGGATCGTCGCCTCCACCAGCCCCAGGTGCGTGCCGCAGTCGAAGCGGGTGCCCTCGAAGCGGTAGGCATCGACCTCTTCGGTCTTCAGCAGCTGCGCGATCGCATCGGTCAGCTGGATCTCGCCACCGGCACCACTGCCGGTCTGTTCCAGCAACTCGAAAATCTTCGGGCTCAGCACATAACGGCCAACCACCGCCAGGTCGCTCGGTGCGTCCTCCGGCTTCGGCTTCTCCACGATCTGCGAAATGCGACCCTTGCGGCCGTCGAACGCATCAGTGGCAACGATGCCGTAGCTGGCAGTCTTGTCGTGCGGCACGTCTTCAACGGCGATCACGCTGGCACCACTGGCCTCGTTGAGATCGGCCATCTGCTTCAGTGCGCCGTCGCCGCGGTTCCAGATCAGGTCGTCCGGCAGCAGCACCGCGAACGGCTCGTCACCGATCACGGCCTTGGCGCACAGCACCGCATGGCCCAGGCCCAGTGCTTCGGCCTGGGTCACGAAGATCGCGCGCACGCCATTTGGCAGCACATGGCGGATCATCTCCAGCTGCTCCTGCTTGCCGGCGCGCTCGAGCTTCTGCTCCAGTTCGTAGGCCTTGTCGAAGTAGTCGGCCACGGCATGCTTGTAGCGGTTGGTGATGAACACCAGCGTGTCGCAACCGGCTTCAATCGCTTCATCGACCGCGTACTGGATCAGCGGACGATCAATGATCGGCAACATTTCCTTCGGAACCGTCTTGGTTGCCGGCAAAAAGCGCGTCCCGAGCCCTGCCACTGGAAAAACTGCCTTGCGAATTCGCTTGCTCATTGGTGCCTGTTGGCCTCACGTGCCGGAAAGGGCACGACTTTAGCGGATGAAATGTAAGCATCCTGTTCGATGGGAGAGAACTCCGGCATCGTCGCGAACAGGATCTCCTGGATGCTGGTCGTGTCGTAACCAGCCACGGCATCGCGCAGGCGCGGGACATTGCCCAGCACCAGGTCACGCGAGAACGTACGTACACCGGCCTCGAGAATCTTCGGGTGCGCGGTGGAACGGTAGTCCTCGTCCGAATAGAACAGCGTCTCGTGCAGCTTCTCGCCCGGACGCAGCCCGGTGTAGATGATCGGAATGTCCTTGGACGGCTGCTTGCCGGCCAGGCGGATCATCTGCTCGGCCAGCACGCGGATCGGCACCGGCTCGCCCATGTCGAGCGTATAGATCGCACCATGCGATGCCGAAGCGGCCGCCTGCAGGATCAGCTGGCAGGCCTCCGGGATGGTCATGAAGTAGCGACTGACTTCCGGGTCGGTGACGGTCACCGGACCGCCACGCAGGATCTGTTCGCGGAACAGCGGCACGACGCTGCCGGCCGAGGCCAGCACGTTGCCGAAGCGCACCGTAACGAAACGGGTATGCGTGGACTTCTGGTCCAGGCTCTGGCAGATCATCTCCGCATAGCGCTTGCTGGCGCCCAGTGCATTGACCGGGTCGACCGCCTTGTCGGTGGAGATGAACACGAAATGCTCAACGCGCGCTTCCAGACAGGCGCGGGCCACGTTCTCGGTGGCCAGGATGTTGTTGCGCACCGCTTCGCGCAGCTGCCGCTCCAGCACCGGCACGTGCTTGTAGGCAGCCGCATGGAAGGCGGTGTCGACCGGATGCAGCGACAGGGCGTGGCGGATCACCGCCGGGTCACCGCAGTCGCCCAGCACCGCTTCGATCTCGACATCGGGGAAGCTTCGCCGCAGCTCGCCTTCGATGGTCAGCAGCAGCAGTTCGCTGATCTCGAGCAGGATGATGCGGCCGGCACCATGCCGTGCGCACTGGCGGCAAAGCTCGGAGCCGATCGAACCGCCGGCACCGGTGACCATCACCGTACGCCCGCCCAGCCAGCCACGGATCAGGTTCCAGTCCGGCATGATCGGCTTGCGGCCCAGCAGATCCTCGATCGCCACTTCCTTCAGCTGCCCCGGCAGCGACTGGCCCTGCAGGATGTCGCTGAGCTTGGGCACGGTGCGGAACGGCACGCCGGTGCTTTCGCAGATGGCGACGATCCGCTGCATGCCCGCCGCGTCCAGTGACGGAATGGCGATCACCAGCAGCTTGGCCGCCGTCTCCCGGACCACTGTCGGCGCATCGTCCAGGGTGCCGAGGATCGGCAGGCCCTGCAGCTTGGCGCCGCGCAGGTGTGGCGCATCGTCCAGCAGGCCGACCGGCTCGAAATTACCGGAACGGCGCAGGTCACGGACCAGGGTCTCGGCGGCCTGGCCGGCACCCAGGATCAGCACGCGGCGCGCGGACGAGTCCGACTGCAGTGCCTGATAGTCCTTCCAGGCCCGGTACAGCAGGCGCGGCGCGCCCAGCAGCGCCGACAGCGCGAACGGATAGATCACCAGCACCGACATCGGCACGCCGTCGAAGCGCTTCCACATCAGCACCAGCACGATGGCGACCATGCCGATGAAGCTGGCCTTGAAGATGTTCAGCAGGTCGCTGACGCTGGCGAACCGCCACAGGCCCCGATAGAGGCCCACGCGCCAGAACACCATGCCCTGCAGCAGCAGCACCAGCGTGGTGTCAACGTTCCAGAGAGGGAGCTCGGGGGCGTTGGCCAGGATCGAATACCGCCCCGCGTGGAGCAGCTGCCAGCATGCCCAGACCATGAACAGGTCGTGGCAGACGATGGCCGAACGCGGCATCAGGCCGAGGATTCTGTCCCGCCAGGGTGAAGCCATAAGTCAGGTATTTCCTTTTGGGTGGCGCAATCCATTGCGCAGGAGGAGCCAGAGGACGCTCAGCGCAATGAACCACGCGATCGCCACGGCAGCCTCCCACCTCGGCTGCAAATTGGAGCAGACATTAAGCACTGTAATACTGAACAGGCCCAAAGCAAAGTACATCCCTGTTACCTGGGCGTGACTGGCTCCTGCCTGCACCGCGCGCTGGTAGACGTGCTGGGTATGGGGTTCCATCCAGCGTTGTCCGGAAATGATGCGCGCCAGCAGTGTGAAGCCCGCGTCCACAAGGAACGGCGATGCCGACACCAGCAGCAGGATCCAGTGGATGTCGGTCTTGACGCTGGCCAGTGCCAGCACTGCCGCCACCGCGTAGCCCAGCGCGCCACTTCCGACATCGCCCATGAAGATCCGGGCCCGCGGGAAGTTGAACGGCAGGAAGCCCAGGCAGGCCAGGCCCAACGCGACCGCCGCCAGCGAGTACGGCCAGGGCAGCAGCGGCGCCAGCCCCAGCGCGACCACAATGGCCTGGCTGGCCGCGATGCCGTTGATCCCATCCATGAAATTCCAGATGTTGATCAGCGAGGCGGTGAACAGCAGGACCAGTACGGCCAGCAGCCAGCTGCCACCGTGGACCTTGACCAGCGCGGCCAGCAGCGCGGCGGCGATGAAGTGCACCATCAGGCGGCGCATGGCCGGCAGCGGCCGGTGGTCGTCCCACCAGCCGATACCCGCCACCAGCGCCAGGCCAAGGCTGGCGACCAGCAGGCTCGGACGCGCTTCGGGCCAGGCCCACATGGCAACACCGGCGGTCACCAGCAGGCTGATGACAATGGCGATGCCGCCGCCGCGGGGGGTCGCCACGCTATGGCTGCGGCGCTCGCCCGGCTGGTCAAACAGTTGCCGCCGCAGCGCGTAGCCCCGCGCCGCCCAGGTCAGTGCCGCACTCAGCAGGGCCAGGCCCAGCAGCGCGCCCATCACGAGCCACGGCATGGATCAGAGCACCGCGTAGTTCAGCAGCGGCTTGACCGTACCCCACTCCTTGCAGCTCGGGCACTGCCAGTGGTGGGTGCGCGCACCGAAACCACAACGGGTGCATCGATAGGCCGGATTGCGCACCAGCAACTGGTCGGTGATGTGCTTGAGGTCGTGCAGGGTCGCCGTGGAATCGGCGCCTTCAGCCAGGGTCAGGTCGATCAGCGCGGACTCGCCACGCACCGACGGGCGATCCTTGAGCTGGCGGCCCAGGTAGGCACGGGCCGGGGCCACGCCCTCCTGCTCTTCCATCAGGCGGGTCAGCGCCAGCACCGGGGCGATGCCGCGGTAGTGCTCGGTCATCTCCGACAGGAACGCGCGTGCGCCTGCCAGATCGCCGACCTTGCGGTAGTTCTGCATCAGCGCCGGCAGCAGCTCCGGCAGGTATTCGGGGTCGTTGCGCGCGGCACGCTCGAAGGCGCGCACGGCCGCTTCCGGATTGCCGGCATCGGTTTCCAGGCGTCCTTCAATGATGCCGGCACGTACCGACATCGCATCGGCCTGGTAGGCCCGGGCAATCGCTGCCCTCGCCTCTTCCAGCTTGCCAGCACCGCGGAAGCGTTCGGCCAGTTCGCACTCGAACTGCCCGATCAGCTTGCCCATCGGCTCGCCGGTGACGTCCTCGAAACGGGTCGCGTTGTCGATCGCCTTTTCCCAGTCGCGCTCGGCCTGGTAGATACCGATCAGGTGCTTGAGTGCCTGCGGAGCACGCTGATCCAGCTGGGCCAGTTCGGTGAACACGGTCTCGGCGCGGTCCAGCAGGCCGGACTTCATGTAGTCCTCGCCCAGTGCCAGCAGCGCCTGCACGCGTTGCGCATCGCTGAGGTCGTGGCGGTTGACCAGGCCCTGGTGCAGGCGGATGGCGCGGTCGACTTCGCCGCGGCGGCGGAACAGGTGGCCCAGCGCGACCTGGGTCTCGAAGGTTTCCTTGTCCAGCTCGGCGATGTGCAGGAACAGCTCGATGGCCTTGTCCGGCTGCTCGTTGAGCAGGTAATTCAGGCCGCGGAAGTAGGTGCTGGACAGGCGGCTGACCTGGCTGTCACCGTGGCGTTGACCACCACGCCGTCCGATCACCCACCCGGCCAGTGCGGCCAGCGGAACGAACAGGAAGAACCAGAACCACTCGGTGACGAAATCCATCTTCGATCAGCGTCCATCAAAAGATTGGGGGGAAGCAACCGGTGCCGGCGTGGCGACAGCGGACTTGTTGGCGCGGCGCAACTGGCTGTAGAGCGGAATGACCACGCTCACCAGCACCAGGCCGGCACCGACGATGACACCCACCAGCAGCGCGGCGATCAGGGCCACGCCCACCGAGGTATGCAGTTGGGTAAACAGCAGGTTGATCGACATCGCGGTCATGTTGACCGCACCGATGATCAATCCAAGGATCAGAACCGCCAGCAGGACCAGCAGACGAAAAACCTTCATGCGACAGCTCCAGTGGCAGGAGTCCGTAGCTTATCCGACTCGCGGCTGGATTCGCACGCGGTGGCGCGACGGGAGGCTCAGGCCGGATCGGCGTCCAGCGGCAGCACACTGCTGACCCGCTCACGCAGTTCCTTGCCCGGCTTGAAATGAGGGACGTGCTTGCCCGGCAGGGCAACCGATTCGCCGGTCTTCGGGTTGCGACCCAGGCGCGGCGGACGATAGTGCAGCGAGAAGCTGCCAAAACCACGGATTTCGATGCGATCCCCGGCGGACAGCGATCCGCCCATCATTTCCAGCAACGACTTCACCGCCAGATCGACATCATCGGCCTTCAGGTGCGCCTGGCGGCGCGCAAGGATTTCGATCAGTTCGGATTTGGTCATTACCGGCTCACATCAGGGGTATCTCAGCCTGAAACGGCCCGGGCAATGCCCGGGCCGTCCAGGAAACAACGAACAGCGTAAGGCCGATTACTCGGACTTGTTGCCGTTCAGCTGTGCACGCAGCAGCGCGCCCAGCTGGGTGGTGCCGCTGGAAGCCGAAGAGGACTGGTATTCCTCCAGCACTTCGCGCATTTCAGCGTCGTCCTTGGCCTTGATCGACAGCTGCAGGGTACGGCCCTTGCGGTCCATGCCCACGAACTTGGCTTCGACCTTGTCGCCGACCTTCAGGTGCTGGGTGGCGTCGTCAACGCGCTCGTTGGCGATGTCGCGTGCCGAGACGTAACCTTCGATGCCGTCAGCCAGCTCGATGATCGCGCCCTTGGCGTCGACTTCCTTCACCACGCCTTCGACCTTGGAGCCCTTCGGATTGGCAGCCATGTACTGGCCGAACGGATCCTGCTCCAGCTGCTTCACGCCCAGGGAGATGCGCTCGCGCTCCGGATCGACAGCCAGGACGACGGCGTCCAGGGTATCGCCCTTCTTGAAGTTGCGAACGACGTCTTCGCCGGTGGTGTTCCAGCTGATGTCGGACAGGTGAACCAGGCCGTCGATGCCGCCGTCCAGGCCGATGAAGATGCCGAAGTCGGTGATCGACTTGATCTGGCCCGACACCTTGTCACCCTTCTTGTGGGTGGCAGCGAAGGTTTCCCACGGATTGGCGGCAACCTGCTTCATGCCCAGCGAGATACGGCGACGCTCTTCATCGACGTCCAGCACCATCACTTCGACTTCATCACCAACCTGGACAACCTTGGACGGGTTGACGTTCTTGTTGGTCCAATCCATCTCGGAGACGTGCACCAGGCCTTCGACGCCCGGCTCGATCTCAACGAACGCACCGTAATCGGTGACGTTGGAGACCTTGCCGAAGACGCGGCTGTTGGCCGGGTAACGACGGCCGATGTTGTCCCACGGATCCTCGCCCAGCTGCTTCAGGCCCAGCGAAACGCGGTTGCGCTCGCGGTCGAACTTCAGCACGCGGACGTCCAGCTCGTCGCCGACGTTCACGACTTCCGACGGGTGACGCACGCGCTTCCACGCCATGTCGGTGATGTGCAGCAGGCCGTCGATACCGCCCAGGTCCACGAACGCGCCGTAATCGGTCAGGTTCTTGACGACACCCTTCAGGATCGCGCCTTCCTGCAGCTTGTCCATCAGCTGCTCGCGCTCTTCCGAGTGCTCGCTTTCGACGACAGCGCGGCGCGAGACCACGACGTTGTTACGCTTGCGGTCCAGCTTGATGAGCTTGAACTCGAGTTCCTTGCCTTCCAGGTAGGCCGGATCGCGCACCGGGCGCACATCGACCAGGGAACCCGGCAGGAAGGCGCGGACATCCTTGATGTCCACGGTGAAACCACCCTTGACCTTGCCGCTGATGCGACCGGTGATGGTTTCGTTCTTTTCCAACGCTTCTTCCAGCTCGTCCCACACCATCGCGCGCTTGGCCTTCTCGCGCGACAGGACGGTTTCGCCGAAGCCGTTCTCGATCGAGTCGAGGGCGACCTTGACGATGTCGCCTTCGGCGACGTCGATTTCGCCAGCGTCGTTACGGAACTGTTCGATCGGCACGATGCCTTCGGACTTCAGGCCAGCGTTGATCACCACGACGTCGCCGCGGACTTCAACAACGGTACCGCTGACGATGGCGCCCGGCTTCAGCTTGGCCAGATTGGCCTGGCTGGCTTCAAACAGTTCGGCAAATGATTCGGTCATTAGATTTACTCTGTTGGACACATGGGTCGGTGGCGTCCCCTTCAGGGGAATGGCGACCGCCCGCCTGTTGGTCGACCCCGGAAACGCAGGTCGTGTGTAGTAGGAAAACCGCCACGCATCATTGCGCGACGGAGCTGGTACAGCACTGCTATGCGCGACCACCACCGATGCTGCTGGCAGTGCTCCCGCGCGAACGGATCAGGCAGCCGGAACCGGAAGCAGATCCATCACTCTGGCAACGACATCTGCGATGCCGATGCCTGTGGTGTCGATGAGGACAGCATCGTCTGCCGGCTTCAGGGGCGCCACGGTACGCTGAGCATCACGGGCGTCGCGGGCCATGATCTCGCGCAGGAGGTCATCAAAGTTAACAGAAACCCCCTTGTCTTTCAACTGCTTATGCCGGCGCTCGGCGCGCTCCTCGGCACTGGCGGTCAGGAAGACCTTGTAGGAGGCGTCCGGGAAGATCACCGTGCCCATGTCACGGCCGTCGGCGACCAGGCCCGGCAGCTCCCTGAATGCGCGCTGGCGCTCCTTCAGGGCGGCACGGACCTCCGGGATGGCCGCAATGGCCGAGGCCAGTGCGCCCGTGGTCTCCAGGCGCAGCTCGTCGGTGGCATCGGTCCCGTTCACCATGACCCGCATGGCTTCACCCTGCTCGACAAACTGAACGTGGGTATCAAAGGTGCAGCGGACCAGCGCCGAGGCATCGGAGGTATCGATGTCGGCCCAGCTCGCGGCCACGCCCACCGCCCGGTACAGCGCGCCCGAATCCAGGTAATGCCAGCCCATCCGGCGCGCGATGATGCGGCTGATGGTACCCTTGCCAGCCCCTGAAGGGCCGTCGATGGTCAGGACGGGAGCGAGTGGATTCATGGGGTTCCCAGAGCGTGTGAAGGGGTCATTCTAGCCCCTGTCAGACGCCCCCAATGGGATCTTTTGTGCAACCACTTGAAACCACGAGGAAAAGCCCGGTAGAATGGCGGGCTTGAACGAGCGTCAACTGCCGATTGTCTTTCGCATATCGCGGCCACGCTCCACCCGAACAACTACTGTTTACGCCGAGGTATGCCATGAAAGTCCTGTCCTCCCTGAAGTCGGCGAAGGCCCGTCACCGTGACTGCAAGGTCGTGCGTCGTCGTGGCAAGATCTTCGTCATCTGCAAGTCGAACCCGCGTTTCAAGGCGCGTCAGCGCTAAGCCCAACAGCCTTCGCGGCTGCGGCTGGCCCTACGCGGGGCCGACCCGATGCAAAAAGCCGCCTTCGGGCGGTTTTTTGTTTATGCGGCTTTTTCCTGCCGTTTTTGCTGTAATCGCCTTTCTTGACCACTGGGGAGTAGATCGAGATGAAGCGTTACCTGTCCGCCCTGGCCGTGATGGCCACCCTGGCCGCCACCACGCCGGCGCTGGCCGATACCCTGCTTGTCGACCGTGCCCGCGAGAAGCCGGCCGGTGCCCTGCCCGTGCGCGGCCAGAGCATGCAGCAGGTACAGGCGCAGTTCGGCGCGCCGAGCGAGCAGCTGCAGCCGCGTGGCGGGCAGAAGCGGCAATGGCCGACCATCAACCGCTGGGTGTACCCGCAGTTCACCGTCTACTTCGAGAAGCAGAAGGTGATCGACGTGGTGGCCAACCAGGCGGACCCGAACGAAATCGGCCCGAAACCGCCGATCCGTTGATCCCTTTACCCGCCCTGGGCGGGCCTGTGTAGCGAGACCATGAACCAGACCCTTCGTTTTCCTGCCGAGTGGGAAGCCCAGAGCGGCGTCCTGATTGCCTGGCCCACCGCCGACACCGACTGGGCCGACCGCCTGGGCCAGGTGGAAGAGACCTACATCGCGCTGGTCGCGGCCATCACCCGCTTCCAGCCGGTGCTGATCTGCGTGGCCGACGACGATGTGGAGACCTATGCCGAGATGCGGCTGCGCTCCAACCGCATCGACATGGACAAGGTCCACTTCACCACGGCGGCCTACGACGATACCTGGTTGCGCGACTC
This sequence comes from Stenotrophomonas maltophilia group sp. Smal13, assembly GCF_030236855.1. Lineage (NCBI taxonomy): Bacteria > Pseudomonadati > Pseudomonadota > Gammaproteobacteria > Lysobacterales > Lysobacteraceae > Stenotrophomonas > Stenotrophomonas maltophilia group sp. Smal13. The sequence continues at coordinate 11,879 of NZ_JASJSQ010000086.1, read as the reverse complement.
CGGCCCGATCACCCTGCGCCGTGCCGACGGCGGCTTCCAGCTGCTGGATTTCCGCTTCACCGGCTGGGGCGGCAAGTTCGACGCCACCCTGGATGACCAGCTGGTGGGCGTGCTCGACCAGGCCGGCGTGTTCAACGACGCACCGGTGCGCAGCATTCCGTTCGCGCTGGAAGGCGGCGGCATCGAAACCGATGGCGAAGGCACCCTGCTGACCACCTGGAAGTGCCTGCACGAGCGCCACCCGGACCGCGACCGCGCCAGCCTGAGCGCCGACCTGGCCGACTGGCTGCAGCAGGACCGCGTGCTGTGGCTGGACCACGGCTACCTGGAAGGCGACGACACCGATGCGCACATCGATACCCTCGCCCGCTTCGCCTCGGCTGACAGCATCGTCTACCAGGCCTGCGACGACGAGAGCGACTCGCACTACGCCGAACTGCAGGCGATGGGCAATGAGCTGGCCGCGCTGCGCACCAAGGACGGCCAGCCGTATCGCCTGTTCCCGCTGCCGTGGGCACAGCCGGTGATCGACGAAGGCCGCCGCCTGGCTGCGTCGTACGCCAACTACCTGATCGTCAATGGTGCGGTGCTGATGCCGGCCTATGGCGATCCGGCCGACGACCTGGCCCGCGATGTACTGGCGCAGGCGCACCCGGGCCGCGAGATCGTGCAGGTGCCCTGCCGCTCGCTGATCTGGCAGAACGGCAGCCTGCACTGCATCACCATGCAGCTGCCGGCCGGGTTGTTGAAGGCCTGAGGATGGGTAGTGCCGGCCGCTGGCCGGCAACCATGCAATGCCTGATGGATTGACGGGGTTGCCGGCCAGCGGCCGGCACTACCAGCACCCATTCAGCGCGCGACACGCCGTCGCCGCCCATCCGCGCTAACATGCAGGTTTTCCCCCGCAGGAACGCCCCGCATGAACTCGCGCAGCCCCCTTACCGTCGCCCTGATCCAGGAGCGCAACCACGGTGATGCCGCCGCCAACCTGGCGGTGATCGAAGCACGCGTGGCCGAGGCGGCTGCGCAGGGTGCCAAGCTGGTGCTGCTGCAGGAACTGCATAACGGCCCGTACTTCTGCCAGCACGAATCGGTGGACGAGTTCGACCTGGCCGAGCCGATCCCCGGCCCGAGCACCGAGCGCCTCGGCGCGCTGGCGAAGAAGCATGGCGTGGTGCTGGTCGGCTCGCTGTTCGAGCGCCGTGCTGCCGGCCTGTACCACAACACCGCGGTGGTGTTCGAGAAGGACGGTACGCTGCTCGGCAAGTACCGCAAGATGCATATCCCGGACGATCCGGGCTTCTACGAGAAGTTCTACTTCACCCCGGGCGACATCGGTTTCAAGCCGATCGATACCTCGGTGGGTCGCCTCGGCGTGCTGGTGTGCTGGGACCAGTGGTACCCGGAAGCGGCACGCCTGATGGCGCTGGCCGGCGCCGAGCTGCTGCTGTACCCGACCGCGATCGGCTGGGACCCGGACGACGTGCAGGACGAGAAGACCCGCCAGCGCGACGCCTGGGTGCTGAGCCACCGCGGCCACGCCGTGGCCAACGGCCTGCCGGTGCTGAGCTGCAACCGCGTCGGTCACGAAGCCTCGCCGCTGGGTGCTTCGGGCATCCAGTTCTGGGGCAACAGCCACGTGCTCGGCCCGCAGGGCGAATTCCTGGCCGAAGCCGGCACTAACGCCACCGTGCTGCTGTGCGATGTCGACCTGCAGCGCAGCGAGCACGTGCGCCGCATCTGGCCGTTCCTGCGCGATCGCCGCATCGACGCGTACGGTGACCTGCTCAAGCGCTACATCGACTGAGCCGGAGCCCGCGCATGGCCGTCCTCATCCGTGATGCCGGCCCGGCCGACATCGCCGCGATCACCGCGATCTACGCGGTGGAAGTGACCGACTTCGTCAACACCTACGAGTACGACATCCCCGACGCGACCGAGATGCTGCGCCGTATGCGCGACATCATCGATCGCGGCTTCCCCTACCTGGTCGCCGAGATCGACGGCCAGGTGGCCGGCTATGCCTACGCCAACACCTACCGCACCCGCGTTGCCTACCAGTGGACCGTGGAGAACTCGGTCTACGTCGATGCCGCGTTCCAGGGCCAGGGCGTGGGCACCGGCCTGCTGCAGGCCTTGATCGATGCCTGCGTGGCGCGTGGTTACCGGCAGATGGTGGCCGTGATCGGCGAACCGACCAACGCCGCGTCGATCAAGCTGCACGAACGCTTCGGCTTCGAGCTGGTCGGCGTGTTCCGTGGCCTTGGCCGCAAGCACGGCCGCTGGCTGGATACCGTGCAGATGCAGCGCGCGCTCGGCGATGGCGCCGACACCGCACCTTCCAATGAATGAACCCATGACCGAAACCCTTCCCGAAACCGGCGACGACCTGTTCGCCGGCCAGCCGGTGCGCGTCGTTGAACGCGACGGCGTGCGTTATACCCTGCTGGGCACTGCCCACGTCTCCCGCGCCAGCGTCGAGGCGGTGGAAAAAGCCATCGACAGCGGCCGCTTCGATGCCGTTGCCGTTGAACTGGACCCACAGCGCCTGCAGGCCCTGAGCGACCCGGACACCCTGGCCAAGCTCGACCTGGTCGAGGTGATCCGCAAGGGCCGCGTCGCCCTGTTCGCCGCCAACCTGGCCCTGTCCGCCTACCAGCGCCGCCTGGCCGAACAGCTCGACATCGAGCCGGGCGCCGAACTGAAGCGCGCGGTGGAACTGGCGCGCGAGCGCAACCTGCCGGTACACCTGATCGACCGTGAAGTCGGCCTGACCTTCCGCCGTGCCTCGCAACGGCTGGGCTTCTTCGGCAAGCTGAAGCTGGTCGCCGGGCTTGGCGCAGGTCTGTTCTCATCCGAGGAAGTGGGCGAAAACGAGATCGAGAAGCTCAAGCAGGGCGACATGCTGGAGTCGAGCTTCGGCGAGTTCGCCAGCGAGAGCCCGGCGCTGTACGAGACCATCATCGGCGAGCGTGACCGCTACATGGCCACGCGCCTGCGCGAAGAACACGATCCGCAGCAGCGTGAGGTGCTGGCAGTGGTCGGTGCCGGTCACCTTGCCGGGCTGGCCCGCTACCTGGAAACCGACACCGAAGCACCGGCACCGCTGCGCGCCGAGCTGGAAGCGGTGCCGAAGAAGCGCAACATTCCGTGGTTCACGCTGGGCATCCTGGCCATCGTAGCGACCGGCATCGGCGTAGGTTTCTACCGCGGTGGTCTGGGCGTGGGCACCGAACTGCTGGCAACCTGGGCGATGTATACCGGCGGCCTCGCCGGCCTGGGCTGCCTGCTGGCCGGCGGCCATCCGCTGAGCATCCTCACCGCGATCGCGGTGGCGCCGTTCAAGCCGTTCCGCCTGAGCATCCCGACCGGCGCATTCTCGGCCCTGGTGGAAGCGCGCCTGCGCAAGCCGGCGTATGAGGACTTCCTGAAGCTGCGCGACGATGCGCAGAGCCTGAAGGGCTGGTATCGCAACCGCGTCACCCGCGTGGTGCTGACCTTCATGCTGACCAACATCGGCAGCATGCTGGGCCTGTGGCTGACCACGTTCAAGGTGTGGGGCAAGGTCGCCGGTTGATTGCAACGCCCCGCCGGGCATGGCCCGGCGCTACCGGCCGCACGGCGTCTGCGCGCGCGACCGGCAGGTGCCAACCTTGGTTGGCACGCTTTACGCCGACCGTAAAGATCGGCCGAGCATGCTCTGCGCAGAACATCAAAAAAAGGGGGAGGCCGCCCCACTACGACCGGCCTCCCCCACACCACAACACGTTGGCGCGCATTACGGTCGAGCAAGCTCGACCACTACACCGGGGTACCCGGCACGATCTCCAGACCGCGGGCGCGGCGGATCAGTCGCGTGACCGCACTGCGCAGGTCATCCAGCACTGCATAGATCGTCGGCAGGAACAGCAGGCTGACCACGGTCGAGAACGCCAGGCCGCCGGCAATCGCGCGCGCCATCGGCGCGTACTCCGGGCCGTTGCCGAACATCTGCGTACTGGTCAGCGAGATCGGCACCATCGCCAGGATCGCCGTGCCCATGGTCATCATGATTGGCCGCAATCGCTCGCGTGAGCCCTCCACCAGCGCCTGGGTGCGTCCCATGCCGCCGCGCCGCAGGTTGTTGATGTGCTCGATCATCACGATGCCGTTGTTCACCACCACACCCATCAGCACCAGGATGCCGATGAAGGACATGATCCCGAACGAGGTGCCGGTGATCCAGAACAGCCAGAACACACCGAAGATCGAGAACAGCACGCCACTCATGATCGCCGCCGGGAACAGCAGCGACTCGAACACCGCCGCCATCACCACGTAGATCATCACCAGCGCGATCAGCAGGTTGAACACCATCTGCTGCATCGCTTCGTCGTCGTTGCCGTAGTCACCGCCATCGAAGGTGAAGCCATAGCCGGCCGGGAAGTTCATCGGCTTGAGCACCGACTCCATCGCCTTGCGGCCATCCGGCGCGGTGACCTTCTCGGCCAGGTTGGCCTTGATGGTCAGCGTGGTCTGGCGGTTGGTGCGTCCGATCTGGGTGGCTGACGAACCAACGTCGACGGTGACCAGGCTCAGCAGTGGCACGCTGCGGCCATCGCCGGTGCGCACGCTGAAACCGGCCAGGTCTTCCGGGCTGCTCTGCTCGGCACCGGCGAAGCGCACCCATACCGGCACTTCGTTGTCGCCGCGGCGGAACTCGCGCATCGGTGCACCGCGCAGCGCCAGGCCGACGAAGCTGGCTACCTGTTCGGCATTGAAGCCGAACGCCGCCGCACGCTCGCGGTCGACGCGCACCTTCAGTTCACCACCCTTTTCGCCGTTGTCGATGCGCACATCGCGCAGCTCGGCGCGCTGGGCCAGCAGCGGCACCACTTCCTGGCCGATCTCCTGCAGCATCGAACTGGAGTCGCCGACCAGCTGCACCTGCACGCCCTGGTTGCCGCCACCGCCGCCATCACCGCCCTGGTTGCCAACGAAGTAGTCGGTGCGGGCCGACTTCGGCAGGCCCTTGCGCAGCTCTTCCTGCAGCGCCTTGATGTCCTTGGCGTACTTCTCGTCCAGGGTGACCACGGTGGAGCTGCCTTCCTGCTCGCTGTACCAGGAATACACCTGCTTGACGTGCAGGCGCTCGCGGTTGGCGTCGATCCAGTTCTCCACACGCGCCACTTCCTCGGACATCTGCCGGTAGGTGTAGGCGCCCTTCCACATGTAGCCGATGAAGATGTCCTTGCCACCGTCACCGCCAAACATGTCGACCTTGGTCAGCTTCATCGGCACCAGGCTGACCAGCACCACCAGCACGATGCCGAGCAGGCTCCAGCCACGATGGCGCAGCGACCAGTCCAGCAGTGTCGCGTAGCGCCGCTGCAGGCGCGCGATCACGCCGGTCTGCGAGTGCACCAGCTTCGGCGTGGCCATGCGCGCGGACAGCATCGGGATCAGGCTGACCGCGACCAGCCACGAGGCCAGCAGCGAGACCGAGATGGTGATCGCGATCTGCGCCATGAAGATGCTGATGTTGTTGGTCTCGCCGAACAGGTTCGGCACGAACACGATGCAGTGGCACAGCGTACCGGCACTGAGCGCGATGGCCACGTTGCGGGTGCCGATGATCGAGGCCAGGCGCGGCTGCCCCGGCATGCGCTCGCGCTCCTGGTAGATGCTCTCCACCACCACCACGGCGTTGTCGACCAGCATGCCCACCGCCAGCAGCAGGCCCATCATGGTCAGGATGTTCAGCGTCACCCCGACGAAGTACATGAAGCCCAGGGTGATGGTGAAGCAGATCGGAATGGCCAGGGTCACCATCAGCGTGGACGGCCAATGGCGCAGGAAGAAGAACAGCACCGTGATCGACAGGATCAGGCCGACCGCACCGGCCTCGGCCAGTTCCAGCAGCGAGGAGGTCACCGCCTTGCCCTGGTTGTCGATCACCTTGATCTGCACGTCGCGCATCGACGCTTCGGCACGGATGGATTCAACCTCGGCCAGTGCCGCGCGCGACACCTCCACCAGATTGGCACTGCGCTCCTTGAAGATATCCAGGCCAACCGCCGGGTTGCCGTCCAGGCGGCGGCCGTAGTTCATCCGCGCCGGCTTCAGGCGCACATCGGCGATATCGCCCAGGCGCAGGCCCTTGGCGTTGATCACCAGATCGCGCATTTCCTGCAGGTCGGTGATCTCACCCACCGGCTGCACGCGCACGCGCTGGCCGTTGTCGTCGATCTGCCCGGCCGAGATCGAGAAATTCAGCGTGCGCAGGCGCTCGCTCAGTTCATTGATGCTCAGGCCGTGCGCGTTGAGGCGGTTCGGATCAATGGCGATCTCCACCTCGTTCGGCGGCGCACCGGTGATGTCGACACGGGCCACGCCGGGGATGCGCTCGATGCGCCGCTTGAACTCGCGGTCGAGCATGTCGTACGCGGTGGTCAGGTCGGTGGTGCTGGCCAGGCGCACCTTCAGCACCGGCTGGTCGCTGCTGGACCACTTGAACACGTTGTAGCGCTGCAGGTCGTCGGGCAGGTCGCTGCGGATCGCGTCGATGCGCTCGCGTGCATCGGAGGCGGCGATGGCGATGTCGCGGTCCCAGTCGCTGAACTCGATGAAGATCAGCGCCGCTTCGGAGGTGGCCGACGAGCGCATGCGCTTGATGCCGGTCATCGTCGCCAGCGACTCCTCGACCGGACGGATGATGGTCCGTTCCACTTCCTCCGGGGTGGAGCCGGTGTACGGAATCTGCACGAACAGGAACGGCGCGGAGATGTCCGGCAGCGCTTCCAGCGGCAACCGGAACGAAGCGATCAGGCCGATCACCACCAGCGACACGAAACACATGATGGTGGTGACCGGGCGGCGGATGGAGAACTCGGCCACACTCATGCCGGTTCCTCCGTACCCGCCGCACTGCTCACTACACCCGGCTCGATTTCACCGGCATGCTTGCGGCCACGTTCGCGGTAATACGCATCGCCACGACGGTCCATCAGGTCGTACACCACCGGGATCACCAGCAGGGTCAGCAGGGTCGACACCAGCAGGCCGCCGATCACGGTGATCGCCATTGGCGCGCGCACTTCAGCGCCCTCACCCATCGCCACCGCCAACGGCAGGAAGCCGAACAGCGTGCACAGCGTGGTCATGATGATCGGCCGCAGGCGCGAGCGCGCACCTTCCACCAGCGCCTCCTGCTTGGCCACGCCAGCCTCGCGCAGCTGGTTGACCTTGTCGATCAGGATGATCGCGTTCTTGGTGACCAGGCCGACCAGAAGGATCAGGCCGATGAACACCACCACCGAGATGGGCTTGCCGGTCAGCATCAGCGCCAGGATCGCACCGACCAGCGCCAGCGGGATGGTGAACAGGATCACGAACGGGTGCAGCAGCGATTCGAACTGCGAAGCCATCACCAGGTAGACCAGGAAGATCGCCAAGCCGAAGGCGAAGATCAACGACTTCGCCGCCTGCGCCAGCTCCTCACCCTGGCCACCGATGTGTAGGCCGACGCCCGCACCCAGCGGCTGCTCGGCGACCATCTGCTGCACCTCGCGCATGGCCGCGCCGAGGTCGATGTCGCGCAGGTTGGCCGACACCACCGCAACCCGGGTCTGGTCGGCGCGGTGGATTTCGCTGGGGCCAGTGGTGGCGACCACTTCGGCCACCGCGTCCAGCGTGACCGGACGGGTGCTGCCCGGGTTGACGATCAGCCGGCGGATGCTCTCCACGCTGGCGCGGTCGCCCTCCTGCGCACGCACCAGCACGTCGATCTTGCGGTCACGGAAGCTGTAGCGGGTGGCGACATCACCGCGGACCTTCTTCACCACCACATCGGCGATCTGGCGCGTGGTCAGGCCCAGTGCACCGGCACGCTCCTGGTCGAAGCGGATCTGGATTTCCGGGAAGCCTTCTTCCACCGTCGACTTCACGTCGGCGTAGTGCGCGTTGCCGCGCAGCATCGCCGCCAGGCGCTGGCCGGCCACTTCCAGCGTGGCCATGTCCTGCCCGCGCAGCTCGATTTCCAGCGGCGTGGAGAAGCTGAACAACGCCGGCCGCGCGAAGTCGACCTGTGCCCCCGGATGCTGGCCCATGGTGTCACGCAGGCGCTCGGTGATCTCGGCCTCGGTGCGTGCATTGCCACCGCCTTCCATCACCACGGTCAGCTTGCCGATGTTCTCGCCGCTCTCGGTGGGGCTGGCATCCAGGCGGGTGCCGCTGCCGCTGACACCGTACAGCGACGCCACGCCCTCGCCCTTGCCGTGCGCCAGCTGCAGCTCGCGTACCAGTGCATCAGTCTGCTTCAGCGGCGTGCCGGCCGGCAGCTTCACCGTCATCTCGAAACAGTCCTGCGCCAGCTGCGGGATCAGGTCGGCACCGAGCATCGGCACCAGCGCCATGGTCGCCACGAAGATGATCGAGGCGACACCCAGCACCTTGCCCGGATGCGCCAGTGCGCTCGGCAGCAGGCGCAGGTAACCGCGCTCGGCACCGGCATAGGGCTTCATCGCCAGATCGCTGGCCTTGCGCATCACCGGGCCCACCACCGCCACCACGCCACGCCACGCCCGCACCACCAGCCAGGCCAGCGCGTAGAAGCTCCAGCGCGCGGTCGCCACGGCACCACGACGGCCCAGTGCCACCGGCTTCTGCCAGCGGTTCTGCGGTTGCCACGGTTCGTTCGGCGCTTCTTCCGGGAACGCCAGCGGCGGCCGTCCCTTCAGCGAGCTCAGCATCGGGATCAGGGTCATCGACACCAGCAGCGAGATCGCGATGGCGATCGCCACGGTCAACGCCTGGTCGCGGAACAGCTGGCCAGCGATGCCATCGACGAACACCAGCGGCAAGAACACCGCGATGGTGGTCAGGGTGGAGGCGACCACCGCCATGCTCACTTCGCGGGTACCGACGATGGCGGCCTGCAGAATGCCCAGGCCACGCTCGCGGGCCTTGGCGATGCTCTCCAGCACCACGATCGAGTCATCCACCACCAGGCCGGTGGCCAGTGCCAGACCGCCCAGCGACATCACGTTCAAGCTCAGGCCGAGCTGGCCCATGAAGAAGAACGTGGCGATGATCGAGACCGGCAGCGACAGGCTGATCACGAACGTGCTCCAGCCATCACGCAGGAACAGGAAGATGATCAGGATCGCCAGCAGGCCACCGATCACCGCATCCTTCTTGACGTCGGCGATGGCGTGCTCGATGAAGCGCGACTGGTCCTCGATGGTGGTCATCTCGACGTCGGACGGGAACGTGCCCTTGATCTGCTCCAGGCGCTTGCGCAGCGCTTCGGCGGTGGACACGGTATTGGCGTCGCCTTCTTTGTAGATCGCCAGTTCGACCGATTCCTTGCCGCCCAGGCGGATCACCGCTTCGCGCTCCTTGTAGCCCTGGCGCACGGTGGCCACGTCCTTCAGGCGCACCGGCACACCGTTGGCGACCACACTGGAACCACCGCCGGACGATGCGCTCTGCGCCGCCGATGCCGCCGCGATGGCTGCCGCCGAACCGGTCGACGCGGCGATGTTGAACATCTGCTGCAACGCCGAGTCGGCCGCGCTGCCGTTCGACGCCTGGGTGGTGACCAGCAGGTTGCGGATCTCCTCCAGATCGGCGAACTGGTTGACGGTACGCACCAGGAAGCGCTGCGAACCCTCCTCCAGGCGGCCGCCGGAGATGTTGATGTTCTCGTCCTTCAGGCGCTTGATGACGGTGTCGATCGGCAGGTTCAGCTGGGCCAGCTTCTGCTGGTCGATGTCGACCTGGATCTCGTCCTCGAGGCCGCCACCGACCTTGACCGCCGCCACGCCGCTGACCGGCTCCAGCTTCTTCTTCAGGTCTTCATCGGCATAGCGGCGCAGGCCGGTCAGCTCACGGACCGCATCGGCATCGCTGGTCGGCGCCACCTTGTTCGACAGCACCAGGCGCATGATCGGTTCGGTGGACGGATTGAAGCGCAGCAGCACCGGCGCTTTGGCCTCCAGTGGCAGGTTCAGCGCTTCCATCTTGTCGCGCACCTCCAGGCTGGCCTGGTCCATGTTGGTGCCCCAGGCGAACTCCAGCACTACATCGCTCTGGCCGGTGCGCGAGACCGACTTCAGCTTGCGCAGGTTCTTGACCACGCCGACCGCTTCTTCGACCGGCTGGGTGATCAGGGTTTCGATTTCGGTCGGCGCCGAACCGGTGTACTCGGTGCGCACGGTCAGCGTCGGGTAGCTCAGGTCGGGCAGCAGGTTGACCTTGAGGTTGCCCAGCGCGATCAGGCCAAACAGCAACAGGGTGACCGTGCACATGGCGATGGTCACGCGGCGGCGGGTGGCGAATTCCACCAGGCCGCCGCGCATGCTAGCGGCGGCGCCGTCGCTCGCCGGCGAGGCACCGTGGTCGTGGCCCGGGGCGGTCATTGCGTGCTCCCGGCCTTGTCTGCCGGCTTGGCGGCCGCTGCGACCGTCTTCGCCTTTGCCTTCGGATCAGCGATCACCTGCACTGCGGTGCCGTCGCGCAGGGCGACCTTGCCGGCGGTGACCACCTGATCACCGGCCGCCAGGCCATCACGGATCTCCACCCACGGGCCCTCGGCGTAACCCAGCTTGACCGGAACGCGTGCGACCTTGCCTTCGCGCACCCGGAACACCGCCGGCTCACCATCGTCGAGCAGCGCCAGGCGCGGCACCACCAGCGCATCGGCACGCTGGTCGTAATCGATGCGGATGCGACCGAACATGCCGGGCTGCAGCGCGTGCGCGGCGCCGTCGAAGGCGCTGACCACGCGAAACGTGCCACTGCCCGAATCCACCACCGGCGCGATGCGATCGACCGTACCGGTGAAGCTCTGGCCCGGCAGCGCGTCGGCGGCCAGCGTCACCGGCTGGCCAGCGCGCAGGGTGGCCAGCTCGCGCTCGGGCACGTTGAGGGTGGCTTCCAGCCGCGAGTTGTCGACGATGCGGAAGATCGGCGTGTTGATCTGCACGAAGTTGCCGGTCTTGATCGAGCGCGACGCGATCACGCCGGAGATCGGCGCCACCACCGTGGTGTAGGACAGTTCCAGCGTGGCCAGGCGGTACTGCGCGCGTACGTTTTCCAGGTCGTAACGCAGCTGGTCGACGTCGGCGGCGCTGACCATCTGCTGGCCCACCAGTTTCTGCGCGCGCTGGTAGTTGTTTTCCAGCTTGCGCATCTGCGCTTCGCTCTGTGCCACGGCCAGCCGCGCGCGGTCCGGGTCCAGCCGCACCAGCGGCTGGCCGGCGGTCACCCGCTGGCCTTCCTCGACCAGCACCGCCAGCGCCACGCCGGAGGTCTTGGCGACCACCTGCGACTCGGCACGCGGCTCCAGCGCAGCGGTGCCGGTGTAGCTGGCCGCGACGGCACGGTGGCTGGCCACGGCCACTTCGACCGGGACCGCGTCGACCTTCTTCTCCTCCTTGGTCTCGGCGGCCTTGGCTTCGGAATTGGGCCCTGCGGCGCAACCGCCCAGCAGCAGGGAGGTGGAGATCAGCAGTGCGGCAGCGCAGATTCCGCTGCGACGGCCGGACAGGAAGGTTGGGTGCGACATCGTCAGATCCCTGGAGGATGCGTGGACAGGTGTGGTAGCAAAGTAATGCACCACTTCACGGCAACACCATATCCCAAAGGTCATGGTGTCTTCGTGCCACTGGTCGGCCCGCCCCCCATTTCAGCTAGATGAAACCTGGGGCTATACTCGGGGCGTTCCGTACCCCACGCCGGAACGACCAGACCCGAATCCCCGGAAACGACACCATGCGCCCGCAGCCGCTCGCCGCTTGTCTCGCTCTGGCCGTCCTCCTGCCCCTTGGGGCCGCCGCACAGCCCGCTCCTGCTCCTGCCACACCTGCCCCGGCCCCGGCTCCCGCCGCTGCCCCGGC